>CAZARO010000869.1:0-3292 GCA_964487165.1 uncultured Solibacteraceae bacterium
TTGGCCCGTATTTTCGCTGGTCGACTACCAATTCTACTGGCAGCCCATGTTAGTCCGGATAACCCTGAAGATACTCGTCAGTTTCGGCGCCGCCGCGGTCTCTTTTGCGCTCATCGAGCAGCCGGGCCGCATCTTCCTGAATCGTCCCGCCAGCCGACGGCTGGCCTTCGCTGCTCTGGCTTGCTCTCTGGTCACCCTGATCCCCCTCGGCATGGCAGTAAGGAACGCTAATTATGTGAATGCCGACGCGCACGCCATCCGCAACGGCGGACTACGTTTCAATACCGGCGGCAGGATCGGCTCGATGGTCCTGATGGGCGACAGCAATGGCTCCATGTACGGCAAGATGGCGCTCGAAATCGCCCGCGAGCGCGATTTGAAGCTCGACGTGATCAGCGTGGAGGCCGGCGATCCGCTCCCGAACTCCGCCGGCCGGAATCCTCCGCTGTGGCTCGACTCCCTGGCCATCGTGAAGAAGGAGAAGCCCGACTTTCTGGTGTTGGTCTGTAAGTGGGACAAACTGCGCGATGACCGCAACCGGCTTGCCATCGCACTGCGGGAGCTGAAACCGTATGCACACTTCGTCTTTCTCATCACCCAGCCGCCGGTATTGCCGGAAATCGCCAGCCGGGAAGGCATTCGCAACGGAAATCGTCCGCCATTCTTCGAAGATACTGAGGAGCGCGCTACCCGCATCGCGCGGAACGAACTGCTGAAAAGCGCGCAAGGCGACAACGTGAGCATTGTCGATATCGAGCCGCTCTTTTCGCGAGAGATTGGAGAAATTCTCTTCGTCGACGACCGGCGGAGACAGCTTTATCAGGATCGCGACCATCTCTCCGTTGCCGGAGCGAGTCTGGTGAAACCGAAGCTCATCGAGGCGATGGCCAGCCTCACTGCTTCACGCTGATGAGCACCGGCGTGGACAGCGCTCCCGCCGTATCCAGTACGACGGGCACGGTACCCAGCGCGGTCCCGGAAGGCAGCGCGGCCGGAAGCTGTACGTTGATCTGCGTCACGCCCTCAATCAAACCGGGCGCAGCGCCGCTCCACAGAGTAACTCCGGGAACTCCTGCGAAGGTCAGCTCCGGGTCGGCGAGCTCCGTCACATCGTACGGCGGCGGGATGGGGGCGACGCTTCCATCGGGCACGGGATCTTCCAGGGAACCCGTGCCGGTGCAATACACCGACACGATCGATCCCAGCGGTGCCGGGTTGGCGGGCGTGTTGACAGTGCCATCCTGATTGACGATGGCGCCTTGTCCGTTGACGCTGAAGATGCCCGGGTTGAAGTAGGCGAGTGGCGCATCGAGCGCCGGCGGACTCTGGCTGCCGTACAGCACCTGGATGGCGGCCGGCGCACTCACGTAAAACGGCACTACAGTGTGAATCTCATTGGCCTGCACATAGAGAAGCGGCGCAGGCACTGAGTTGAACAGCACCTGCACTCCGCCCAGCGTAGTGGGATACTGGCCGGTGGCGTCCGGCACGCCCCCGATGCCTCGCGCGGGACCGAGGCCCGTGCCGGTGAGGAGAATAATTTCACCGGACGCCATTCCCTGGTCGGCGACGTCCGACGCCAGATTCGCCGGGCAGCCGAACCAGGCGGCGGGCTGAGCGGAGATATCGAACGGCACGGTGGTGGAAGTCCCGCCGCGATACAGCAGCATGTGGCCGGGCGCGGTGAGCGAAATCGCGGTATCGTCGGCCTGGCGGAAATAACTGGCGGCAACGACATTGCCGCTCAAATCGGTTTCCAGCACGAAGCTGGCGGGGTCTTCGGAACAGGGTGCGGCCAGCGGCTGAATCGCAGTGGTGGGGATGGCGCCGGTTCCGTGGCCGAAGGCGTAGGAGTTACCGGTAGCATCGAGCAGAATGGAATCGAACTGCGACTGGCTCATATCCACCTCCGCGAGGATGGCGCCGGCATCGGCGCGCAACAGGAAGAGGTAGCTCGCGCCCAGCGTGCGCGCCGGCGCGGAGGGATAGTAGTCGAAATTGTAGGGCGGGGGCGCGGGACTTACTGCCAGCACCAGGTTCTGCGCGGAGTTGAGAGCGATGGCTACGCCGGCGCCGGCAAGGTTCGGCTTGAGATTCGCGAGGAGCGAGGAATCTACCACCGTCCCGGCCACGGTATCGAGAATCGTGACATATGGCTGGCCGGTAAGGTCTCCCGTAAGGTAAGCGCGGCCTTGATTATCTACGTCAAAGGCCAGAATAGAGGGGACCGAGTAAGTGGAGTAAGTCAGGATCGAAGCGGTAGCGTTCAAGCGGGCTAAGAAAGTGCCCGCGGGCTGACTGGTCATAGCGTTGGCCGTCAGCGGAAGATTCGGCGAATTTGTGACCCCGGCGACATAGACGGAGCCGGATTGGTCGACCGCAATCAGAGTGGGGATGTCGGCACCCGAGCCGCCGAGCAGCGTGGAAAACAGCAGGGTACCATCGGAAGCGAACTTCGCGATGAAGGCGTTGCCCCCGGGGACGACCCACGAAAGGCCGAAAGGCGCTCCGAGCGAAGTGTACACTGCGGGTCCGGGCGGGCCGGCATTTTTGGTTTGCACGACTCCCGGGGTGACGGGAAAATCGGCGGAATAAGTGTAGCCGGCGACATATACGTTGCCTAGCGCGTCAATAGTCATGGCGGTGACGCCGTCCTGACTGCTTCCGCTCAGATAAGTGGCATAGAGTAGGTTGCCAGAAGGATCCTGCTTGGTGAGATAGGCGTGCAGGCAATAAATGGCAGTCGGCTGGCTGAAGGGCGAGATGTCCTGCGTGCCGCACAGCGCAGACGTCGCGGTCTTTTGAAACGCGGTCGGGGTGGCGAGGATGAAGTTCGTAGAGCCCCCGATCCACACGTTTCCGGCGCTGTCGATGGCGGTGGTGCCTCCGGCGGCAGCGGCGAACAGCGGGGCGGCGGAAAGCAGCGCCGCGAAAACAGGGAGGAATCTCATGCAAGTATGAGACCGCCATTCCATGTGCGCAGGAGGCCGATGCCAGGGGCACCCTCTGGGTCCCGCAGATTGCCAATCTGCCCCACATGGCGGCAAGCCACAACCATAAGAAACTCACGACAGAGACGCAGAGACACGTAGGAAAACAAAGTCAAAATCGGAGGCCACAGAGCGGTAAGAACCTCGGGTATCACCGTCTCGGCGGCTTCGCTTCGCCAGAATCGTCGCGGCCAGCGAAGATTCGGCCCGCTAGTAGTACAATGCCACGGGGGCGTGTCCGCACTACACTGTGGATACATGGACCTGAATCGACGCGAACTGCTGGTAGTGCCGGCGGCCAC
>CAZARO010000870.1:0-3290 GCA_964487165.1 uncultured Solibacteraceae bacterium
ACAATTAACGCAGAATCCCAGCTTTCCGGCAATGTAAGTGACATTGGGATGGTATTCTGCGACCGATTGGTAATCGGCCCTCCACTTGGGTTCTGCACAATTGGTGGAGCGGGCCCCCGGTCCGCGCGAGGACAGGGGCCCGGCCCAAAAGAGAACTGGGGACGCCGTGGGCTAAAGCCGCTTACCCACTCCTTCGAGAAGATCGAGCAGCACTGCCACAGCATGGCGGCTGTCTTTGCTGTTCATTCTGCGCAGTAAGTGCAGAAGTCCCGGAGCCTGATTGGATTTCTCCCGCTCAGCGCCCTCCGTGGCGGTCTGCACCAGGCCGCTCAAGACCTCCGGCGGGATGGTGGCGAAGAACTTAGTCAGCAGCAGAAAATTGCGCATGCCGCGGATAGCCTCGGGAGTGTTGAGGGCGGTGGTCAGGATGTCCACCACCTGGTCGCCTGCGCCTACCAGGCCGCGCAGTAAGTCTAGCACGCCGCGATCGTGCAGGAGTTGCAAAAGATCGAGCGCGGAGGCGATGGCCTCGGCGTGTTGCTCGCCATCGCCATTCCGCCGCGCGGAAACGAATGGTATCGGTTGGGCCATTTGCGTCCAATGCCTCCTAACTCTTGATCTGCACCAGCTCTTTGCCCGGGAAACGGTAGCCGGGTTGCCGCCACTTCGCCTCCACCTCCACGCCTCGCTGCGGCGTGGGATGGCCGAAGCGGGAATTCGTCCGCGGCAGGGGGCTCTCGCCCTTGGCGGCCAGAACCTGCAAGCGCACGGCGGTTTCTTTGTACGCCGGAGTGTGAGTTGCCGGGTCGGTATGGTTGCCGGTGAGGACATTCACCGGGCTTTCGCTCGAGTTCATGGGCATGTAGAGTTCGCCATTGCGGACCCGGTCGGTAACCAGGGCGCGCACGCGAACACCGCCGTGGCGCGACGTGAGTTGAACCAGGCTGCCGCTCTCGATGCCCCGCGCCAGCGCCAGTTCCGGAGACACCTCGACGAAGGTATCGGGAGTCTTCGCCTGGATACCGGGGCTGCGGTACGTCAGATTGCCTTCATGGAAATGCTCCAGCAGCCGCCCGTTGTTTAAATGAAGGTCGAATTCCGCATCCGGGCGCTCCGGCGCTTCGCGCCACACAAGCGGGAACAGGCGCGCTTTTCCAT
This sequence comes from uncultured Solibacteraceae bacterium, assembly GCA_964487165.1. Taxonomy (GTDB): domain Bacteria; phylum Acidobacteriota; class Terriglobia; order Bryobacterales; family Bryobacteraceae; genus PALSA-129. Next base: position 1,159 of record CAZARO010000870.1, read on the forward strand.
CCGGAAAATGGAAAGCTTTAGTATAGAGCAGCGGCTGATCGGTCCCGTCCGCGGCCACGGGCCACTGCAAACTCTTGTAACCCTCCAGCCTCTGGTAACTCACCCCGGCCATAATCGGAGTAAGTGCCGCAACCTCGTCCATGATTTCCGAGGGATGGCCGTAACTCCAGCCCGCGTGCAGGCGGTTTGCCAGGTCCTGGATAATCATCCAGTCCGGCCGGCTCCCTTCCAGAGGTTCCAGCACGCGATAGAGCCGCTGAATCCTCCGTTCCGTGCTCGTAAAAGTGCCCTCTTTTTCCAGGCTGGGGCTGGCCGGAAGCACCACATCGGCAAACCGGCAGGTGGAACTGAAGAAGATATCCTGCACCACGAAAAACTCCAGCTTGCGGAAGGCGTCGCCGACATAAGTGGAGTTCGAATCCACTAATCCCATCTCTTCGCCGACGAGATACATGGAGCGTAACTTACCCTGATGAATCGCCTCCACCATTTCGTGATTGTCGAGCCCTTTCACGGGAGGCAGACTTACTCCCCAGCGAGCCTCGAACCGCGCGCGAATAGCAGCGTCGGCTATGGCTTGGTATCCCGGCAGGAAATTGGGCATGGCGCCATGGTCGCTGGCTCCCTGCACGTTGTTATGGCCGCGCAGCGGGTAGGCTCCGGTGCCGGGCCGCATGTAATTTCCGGTAACCAGCAGGAGATTGGAGATGGCGGTGGAAGTATCGGAACCGTTGCTGTGCTGCGTCACGCCCATGGCCCAGAGAATGCACATGCTCTTCGCCTCGGCGATCATGTGCGCCAGACGTTTGAGCGTGTCCACGGGAACTCCGCAGGTTTGCGAGGCGAACTCCAGCGTGAACGGTTCCAGGCTCTGGCGATATTCCTCCAGGCCGTTGACCCACTGCTTCAGAAACTCCGCGTCGGCGAGCCCCTGGTCCAGAAGATAGCGGCTGACGGCGCAGAGCCATGCCAGATCGGTGCCGGGACGCGCGTGCAGGTGAAGGTCGGCACGCCGCGCCATTTCGTTTTCGCGTAAGTCGGAAACCACCAGTTTCTGGCCGCGCAGCTTGTGGGCCCGTTTCACCCTCGTGGCCAGCACCGGATGGCTTTCCGCCGTGTTACTGCCCACGATCACCACTAAGTCGGCCTGTTCTATGTCGGAGATCGAGCCGGAATCGCCGCCATAACCGACCGTCCGGAAAAGTCCCATGGTTGCCGGGGACTGGCAGTATCGCGAGCAGTTATCCACGTTGTTCGTGCCGATGACCGCGCGCGCCAGTTTCTGCATCAGGTAGGCCTCTTCGTTGGTGCATTTGGAAGAAGCGATGAAAGAGAGAGCATCGGGCCCATGGAGAGCCTTGATCTCTTCGAAGCGGCGCGCCACCAGATCGAGAGCTTCGTCCCAACCGGCTTCGCGAAAGCGGTCGCCTTCGCGAATGAGCGGCTTGGTGAGCCGGTCGCGGCTGTTGACGAAATCCCAGGCGAATTTACCTTTGATACAGGTGGAGACGCCGTTCGCGGGTCCCTCGGCCGGCTCCACTTTCAGGATCTTCCGGTCCTTGGTCCAGATATCGAAGCTGCATCCCACGCCGCAATAAGTGCAGACGGTTTTCGTGCGGCGAATGCGGGTGGTGCGCATGGCCGCTTCAGCCTCGGAAACCTGCAGGATCGCGGAATATCCGGTCTCACCTTCCAGGCCTTTGACCACGCCGATCATGCTATCGAGCGCATGTGTGCTAAAGCCGGTGAGGAACCCCGCGTGCCCCGTCATGGACTTCTCCATGAGCGCGTTGCAGGGGCAGACGGTGACGCAGTGGCCGCAGGAAACGCAGCTCGATTCGCCGATCGGCGCGCCGCCATCCCACAGCACGCGGGGGTGCGGATCGTCCCAGCGGATAGACAAGGTCTCGTTGACTTGCAGGTCCTGGCAGGCCTCCACGCAGCGGCCGCACAGGATACACTGGCCGGGGTCGTAGCGATAAAAAGGATTGCTCCGGTCGATCTCATACGGCTTAGGCTGAAACGGGTAGCGCTGGTGTTCCACGCCCACCAGTTTGGTGGTGTTGTGTACTGTGCAATTGCCGTTGTTGTTATCGCACACCGTGCAATAGAGTTCGTGGTTGCGCAGAATG
>CAZARO010000871.1:0-3289 GCA_964487165.1 uncultured Solibacteraceae bacterium
GTGGCCGCCCCGCGCGGCCCCTATTCTCCCGCCGTCCGCGCCGGCGGATTCATTTACGTCTCCGGCCAGGTCCCCGTGGACCCGGTCACCAATCAAACCGTCACCGGCGACGTCAAGGCCGAAACCCGCCAGGTGCTCAGCAATATTCAGCGCATCCTGGAAGGCTGCGGCGCTTCCATTTCCGACGTCGTGAAGTGCGGTGTTTTCCTCACCGACGTCAAGGATTTCGCCGCCATGAACGAGGTCTACGCCGAGTTCTTCGGCAACGCCAAACCGGCGCGGACCACCATCACGGTCGCTGCGCTGCCACTGCCCGGCGCCAAAGTGGAAATAGACGCCGTGGCTTACCAGGAATAGCTTTCAGCGCATTGGAGTGGGGCAGGCAATCGTGCCTGCAGGCCGGCTTTCCAGCCGGCCCGGCCGCCTGAAAGGCGGCCTGCAGCCAGGATTGGCTGCCCCACAGAAACTTACCGCTTCTCCGGCTCCGTACGTCCCAGAGTGTCGTAGAGCGCCTGCACGGGCTTGGCCAGCGGACCTTCGTCGGCCGCCGAGACGGCCAGGATCTTGACTTTGTCGTTATTCGGCAGAGTAAGTGTCCTGGCGTTGGCCGGTAAGTCGATGACGTAAGCGAATAAGTAGGAGTATTGGTAAGGCTCATTGAGCCCTTCGGCGGTATGGTGGTGGGAGCAATACCACGCCAGGCCGGCGGGCTTGATATAGCCGGGGGTCAGGCCCACATAGTCATCGGGATAGTGCGGCTCGTTGCGGCCGCTCCCCTGATTGGCCGGCGGCCAGACCGCGTGATTGGCGGAAACGGCCCAATCGTGCGCCGGAAGGTTCCAGAGGCGGGTGTCCCACTGGCCGACGAATCCGCCCCAGTCTTCGATGGTCAGGTCTACGGACCGATCGCCCGCTTTGAAAGTGGCCTTCTGGTCGCCATCGGACGCCGCCGCCAGCACATATACGCGATTGAACTGGCCGGCGGGGAGTTGTAGAGTCTGCCCCTTGGCGACTATGGCATTGGCCTTCCCGGTGCCGGCCGGCGCGAGCTTGAATTCCACGGGGCCGAAGTCGATTGAGCCCGGCAGCATCTCGGCGGGGATGGCGTTTCCTTGGCCGTCGAAGCCGCCCATGGTCTTAGTGTCGTCATTGCTTGTGACGGCGAGGTCGTAAGTCAAGCTTATGGGCTTCGAGGATGCGGGCGCGGCTTTAGCGGTAGAAGCCGCTATCTTCAGGGCGAAGGTGCGCGGCTGATAGCCCGTGAAGTTAGTAACCAGAGTGCCGTTCGAGACCGTCGGATTACCGGCAACCGGCAGTTCCTGGCCATTTACTTCCCGCGCGGCCTGGATGGCGCCGGCAAATTTCACCACCACATTCTCCTGCGGACGGCCATCCATCTCTACCATGCGGAGGATGACTTCGTCGCTCAACTCGGCCTTCTTGAGGGCCATGATCTGGATGCGCGGATTGCTCACCGTCACCAGCGAGAACTGCTTGCCCAGCGAGCCTTCATGCTTGGCCGCTTCGAAGGCGATGAGCGGCTGATTGAGGCGGTAGCCTTGCCAATCCGTCTGGCCGTCGTGCCAGTCGCCGCGGTGGCCGGCGATGCCGAACACCATCTCGTGATGGCCCCAATCCTGGTTGGCCTGGTCGGTATAACTGTTGTCCACGCCGGGCGAGCGAACCAGCGTGAGCCGCAGGGTGTTGTCATTGGGCTTGTCGGAGCCGTTCTTGCAATCGGTGAGAATGGTGGCGCCGAAGCTGCCGCCGCGGTCGGTCAGGTCGATCCATTGATGCGAAGCGACTTCGAATTGGCGCTCCATGGCGTTCCCCCGCCGCACCGTGCCGAGGCCCCAATTGTAAGTGGCATCCTCATTGCTCGCCGCCAGCGGGAAGGTGGCCTTCAGGTTGGAATAGAGCGTTTTCCAATCGATCGATTCGCCGAATTCCACGCGATTCCCGGCATCGCCCGCGGACAGGCTCACGGTAGAAACGAAGTGCGAGCCTTCGGTGTTGGTGCGGGTGACTTCCACGGTGGCGCGCGCCGCTCCGTTCTCCTTGATGCGCGCCTGCATAGCGCCGCGGACGAAAGCGCGGGGAGGCGCCTGCTCCTGGTCGAAATCCATGTTCCAGGCGGGCCACTGCTGCGGATGGTCGCTCGAAATCGCCAGGCGAATGGGCGCGGAGAGCAGTTCGCGATCGAGCAACTTGTCGAAGATGCTGGCAACGTCGCCGTTGTTGTCGAGCGTCACGCGATAGCGATCGTTCTCCAGCGAGGTGGGCGGGGCGTTCGCCGCGGCGCCACGTCCGCCGCCGCGTCCGAAGGTCCGCACGTTCACTTTGAACGCCGAAGGCATGGCTTCCGCCGCGGGCTCCACATCGTAAACCGCGTATCCCACCGAGGGCGCCTTGGCCAGAAACAGCACCTTGTCGCCCTCCACCTGCGCGGCGACCTGCTTGCCATCGGGACCGGTGACACGCACGCCCTTGGTTCCGGCGGGCAGCGCGATATTGGCCTCGACCACGTCTTCCCGCTCGATGTTCAACGGGTTGTAGACCACCACGGCAGTGCCCTTGGTTTGCGTGTCGAGGGCCGAAGCGACGTTCTGCGTAGCGTCGGTGAGGACGCCGGCGAATTGATTCATGGCGATGACATCGTCATTCCAGGCGAACTCGTAGGAGCGCGGCGTGGCGGTGCCGGCGCCGGTGTCGTGGAAGTGGCCGCCCATCACCAGCGTCCAAGCGTCATTGAGCCGCTTCTGCGGATACGGACGGCCGAAGCGCAGCCACGCGGCGGCCAGCGATGCCTTCTCGGCGGCATCGGCCAGCAGTTCGTTCTTGCGATTCCAGCGCTTGTGGTAGGCCTCAGAGGTGAGCGAGCCGGCGGAGTGATTGATCAACTCGAGATCGCCTTTCCAGCGCGGCATCCGCGAGGTCATCTCGGGTTTGATATCGAGGAACATCTGGTCGGCGGTAGCAGGGATCACGGTGAGCGGTCCGTCACCTACTTTCACCGGCGGACCGGCCGGCGGCGGATTCGGATTACCGCGGCCTCCGCGCCCGGGGGTGGGAAGCACGGTCTCGCTCTTGTTCACCATGGCTTCGAGCATGCGCGCGGTGAAATCCTCAGTGGCTCCCCCGGTGTCGCCCGTGCCGACGTAATGATAGTCGGCATATACGCCGGTGACCTCGCCATCCAGTTGGACGCGCTTCACCCAATTCTCTTCGCCGCGCGCGCCTGGGGCCGGCTCCTTGCTGAGATCTGTGAAGATGTCGCTGCCGTAGTCGC
>CAZARO010000872.1:0-3289 GCA_964487165.1 uncultured Solibacteraceae bacterium
CTAGCGCTGCAGGGAAGCCGGCCAGGGGGCCGGCGGGCCCAGAGGGCACCCCCGCCACTAATTATGCAGGTACGGCTCATGGGCCAATGTAAGTGACATTGGGATGCCATCCTGCCCCACTTTTCAGACTTCATGGCCCTAGTAGATTTATATGATGGCGTTTTATACCATAGGGTCTTAATATATGGAATCATGCGGTGGGTGCTCGGAGTTGCGTTGCTGGCGGTGTTGACCTCTGTCCTTACGGGGCAAGCGGTAAGGAACGATGTGCCGCCGTTTCTCTATACCGCGGCAGCCCGCTACGACGCCGCGGCCTGGAACCATGGCGGAGATCGCTTCCCCGACGGCGCGCACCTGGTGTTGGCGTCCTCCGAAGGGCGCCGCGATGCCGTCCCGGGCTTCTTCGCGTCGGCCGATGCCGCTGTCTCCTGCGACGGACGCCACTTCCTGTTTGCTGGCCGCCGCTCGCACGAGGACCGGTGGCAGATCTGGCAGGCCGACCTCGCGGGAGGCGCGCCGCAGAAAGTGGTCACCGCTTCCGATGCCTGCGTTCGTCCCCTTTACCTGCCCGATGGAAGAGTCGCCTACACGCGGATGACCGCGGCGGGCTCGGCCATCGAAGTGGCGCTCCTCAGCGACGGCAAAACGGACGTGCTGACGCACGCTTCCGGCTGGTTCCTGACCGACGACATTCTGCGCGATGGCCGCATCCTTTTCGAGTGGGGCAACGAACTTTATACGGTCTATCCCGATGGCACGGGCGTCGAATCTCTGCGCTGCGACCATGGGCCGCAGCGTTCCGCCGGCCGGCAAGTCTCTTCGGGCGATGTGATTTTCTCGGTCGCCGGCGGGCTCGCCCGCTTCCGAACGGCGCTGGCCGTGCAAGACAAACTGGCGCCCTCGGAACTCGAAATCGCCGGCCCGATTGCCGAAATCGCACCGAATCGCTGGCTGGTGGCGGCGCGTCCGCGTACCGGCGGCGCCTACGCCATCCATCTCGCGGGACCGAACTCGCGCGTGGCGGAGATTGTGGAGGCGGTACGCGGGGTGAATGCCGTGGAGCCTGTCGCGCTGGCGGAGAGAGTGCCACCGCGCGAGTTTCCATCCGGCCTGGTCCCCACGCGCAAGACGGGCAACCTGCTCTGTCTCGACGTCCGCGAGTCGAAAACGCCCATCGAAGGAAAGATTCATTCCGTGCGGCTGTTCTCGCGGGATGATGCCGGCGCGCCGCAATTGCTCGGGCAGACGCCCGTCGCGGCGGACGGGTCGTTCTTCGTAGAAGTGCCCGCCGACCGGCCCATTCGCATGGAGTTGCTGGATGCCGCGGGCGCCCGCCTGCGCGCCGAGGAGCACTGGTTCTGGATGCGCCCCAGCGAACAACGGATCTGCGTGGGCTGCCACGCCGGACCGGAGCGCGCTCCCGAAAACAAGGTTCCCGAAATCCTCAATCAAATACTGGTCCCGGTGAAAATGCTGGGAACTTCCGGAAAGTCTCTATGAAATATCTGCTTCCCTTCCTGGCCGCCGGCGCACTTTTCGCGCAAGCCCCCGGTCCCATCCGGTTCGACGATGTCACGGCACAATCGGGCATCGACTTCACGCACTCTTTCGGTGCGGAGAAGCTCGGTTCGCTGCTTGAAAGCACCGGCTCCGGGTGCGTCTGGCTGGATTACAACAACGACGGCAAACCAGACCTCTTCGTGGTAAGCGGCCGTCCGCTGGAGCGGGAGATGCATCCCTATCCGCTGCGCAAAACGCCGGCCGTGATGCCCCACAACCACCTGTATCGCAACGACGGCAACGGCAAATTCACCGACGTCACGGCGCAGGCCGGACTGGCCGGCGACGGCTTCAGTTTCGCCGCGATTGCCGCCGATTTCGACAACGACGGCAAGACCGACCTGCTGGTGACCAGTTACGGCCACGTCACGCTTTATCGCAACAAAGGCGACGGTACTTTCGAGGACGTCACCCAAAAAGCCGGCCTGGATGTGAAGGGCTGGGCCATTGGCGCCGCCTGGCTGGATTACGACCGCGACGGCTGCGTGGATCTCTTCATCGGGCGCTATGTGAAATTCGACCCCACTTACCACTCTTACTATGCCGCCGATAACTATCCGGGGCCGCTCGACTATGAGGCCGAGAGCAATCTGCTCTTCCACAATAACTGCCATGGCGGATTCACTGACGTAAGCGAGAAATCGGGCATCTCGCAATACAAAGGCCGCGCCATGGGAGTAACGGCCGCGGATTTCGACGGCGACGGCTATCCGGATGTCTACGTCGCCAACGATAAGACCGAGAGCTTCCTATTTCACAATAAGCATGACGGCACGTTCGAAGAGATAGCGCTCGATGCCGGCGCGGCCTTCGGGCAGAACGGCGAGACCAGCTCCGCCATGGGGCCGGTCTTCTTCGACATAGAGAACAAGGGGCACGCCGACCTGTGGGTGAGCGACTCCAAATACAACCGCCTGCTGAAAAATTCCGGCAAGCTGCCCTTCAGCGATGTCACCCAGCAAGCCGGCATCTCCCAAATGACGGCGCAATACACCAGTTGGGGCACGGGCGCGTTCGATTTCGATAACAGCGGGCGCAAGGACATCTTGATCTTCCACGGCGGCCTCATCCACCTGGTGCCGCAGGAGCATTCGCTCTTCCGCAATGTCGGCGGCGGAAAATTCCAGGACGTATCGGCCGATGCCGGCCCGTTCTTTTCGACCAAGAGCGTGGCCCGCGGCGCCTGCTTCGCGGATTACGACAGCGACGGCAGGGTGGACGCTTTCCTGGTGAACCTGGGCGCTCCCGGAGTGCTGCTCCGAAATACCACCGCCGCGGCCGGCCACTGGCTGATGATCGCGCTGGTGGGAACGAAGAGCAATCACGACGGCATTGGTGCGAAGGTAGTAGTGGAGGCCGGCGGCACGAAGCAATATTTGGAACGGACGGCCGGTTCCGGCTATCTCAGCCAGAATGACTGGCGCCTCCATTTCGGCCTGGGCGCGCAGACCAAAGTGGATCGCATCACCGTTACGTGGCCTAGCGGAACTCACCAGGTTGTCGAGGGTGTGGCCGCCGACCGGGTGATCACCATTACGGAGAAATAAGTATGCGAGGGGCGATTTGCGGATTGCTATTGGCGATGGCGGCGGGCGCCGCGAGTATTACGACGGCGCCGCGTTACAAGAGCCCCGACGATATAGCGCTGTCGCCCGACGGCAAGCGGCTTTTCGTGGTGTGCAGTGGCAGCGACGAAGTGCTCGTGGTCGATACCGCGACCCGCACGGTC
>CAZARO010000873.1:0-3287 GCA_964487165.1 uncultured Solibacteraceae bacterium
CGCGCCAGCTCTGGTGGGGCCATCGCATTCCCGCGTGGCACTGCCAGGAGTGCCACGAAATCGTGGTGGCGCGCGAAACGCCGGCGATTTGCCCGCGCTGCGGCTCGCAGGAACTGGTGCAGGATACCGACGTGCTCGACACCTGGTTCAGCTCCGGCCTGTGGCCGTTTTCCACTCTTGGCTGGCCTGAAAAGACCGTGGATCTGGCCACCTATTACCCCACCTCGCTGCTCATCACGGGCTTCGACATCCTGTTTTTCTGGGTGGCGCGCATGATCATGATGGGGCTGGAATTCATGGGCGACGTGCCGTTCCACCACGTCTACATTCACGCCCTGGTGCGCGACGCCGAAGGCCAGAAGATGTCGAAGACCAAGGGCAACGTGATTGACCCGCTGGTGGTCACCGAAAAGTACGGCACCGACGCCATCCGCATGGCCATGCTGCAGTGCGCCGCCCCCGGCACCGACATCGTGCTCACCGAAGCGCGCATGGAAAGCTCGCGCGCATTCGCCAACAAGATTTGGAACGCCGCGCGCTTCCTGTTTATGAACATGGAGCGCTGCGGCGTGGAGCCGTGGGTGCCCGAACACCTGGCGGAATTCCTGCCGGAAGGGGAACCCGACGGCGTCGTTCCCATTGAGGACCGCTGGATTTTCAGCCGCCTCAACGATTGCGCCCAGCAGGTGAATCGCGCCATCGAGACCTATCGCTACCACGAAGCCGCGCAGGTGCTGTGGCACTTCTTCTGGCACGAGTTCTGCGATTGGTACGTGGAGCTGAAGAAGCTCCGCTTCCAGGAAAACTCCGGCCTCACCGCGGGCTGGCGCAATCTGCTGGCGGCGTTCGAGACGGTGCTGCGCCTGCTGCATCCCGCCATGCCATTCATCACGGAAGAGCTGTGGCAGCGCCTGTTACCGAGCCGTGACCGTGAGGGAGCGGTTCGGCCCGCTTCCATCGCCCTCGCCAACTACCCGCAGTATCGCCGCGATGCGACCGACTTCCACGCCGAGCGCGAAATCGGCATCCTGCAGGAAATCGTCACCATGGCGCGCACCCTGCGCACCGAAAGCAAGCTCGACCCCAAGCAGCAGCTTTCCGGCACGCTCTACTGCCGCACCGCCGCGCTCGAAGTGGCCCAACGGCATGCCGAAGCGATCCAAAAGCTGGCCAACGTGAAGCTGGAATTCAAGGCGGAAGCCGCGCCCAAGGCCGCGGCCATGCGGTCCACCGCGGAGTTCGACCTGGTGCTCGAAGTGCCCAAGTCGCAGGAAGAGGCGAAGGCCAGGCGCGACGCCAAGGAACTCGCGCAGCTCGATAAGAATATCGCCAGCCTGGAACGTCAGCTCAAAGACGGGACCTTCCTGGGCAAGGCGCCGCAAAAAGTCATCGACAACATGTGCGCCAGCCTGGCCGCCTACAAGGCGCAGCGCGATAAGTTGTCATGAACCCCATCGTGCGCATGGCGCTGGAAGAAGATATCGGCCCGGGCGACGTGACCACGCGCGCCTGCGTGCCCGAATCGCAGCAGGCGCGCGGGCGATTCCTGGCGCGCGAGCCGCTGATCGTCGCCGGCCTTTCGGTCCTCGCCGACCTTTACGAATCTGTGACGTTCCATAAGCGCGATGGCGCCCGCTGCGCTGACGGCGAGACCATCGCCGAAGTCACCGGCACGGCCCGCACACTTCTCGAGCACGAACGCGTGGCGCTGAATTTTCTGCAGCGCTTGAGCGGCGTCGCTACCCTGGCGCGGCAATTCGCCGAGGCCGTCGAAGGAACGGGCTGCCGGGTGCTCGACACCCGCAAGACCACGCCCGGCCTGCGCGCGCTCGAAAAGGCTGCCGCGGCGGCCGGCGGTGTCACCAACCACCGCATGGGGCTCTTCGATGCCGTCCTCATCAAGAACAACCACATCGCCGCAGCCGGCGGAGTCCGCAACGCCATCGAGCGCGCCCGCTCGAGCGGCTTTCCCATCGAGATCGAAGTGCGCACGCGCGCCGAACTGCGCGAGGCCCTCGACGCCGGCGCCGCCCATCTGCTGCTCGATAATCTTACGCCCGCCGAGGCCTCCGAGTGGGTCCGCGAGATCGGCGGTCGCGCGCGTGTGGAACTCTCCGGCGGCATCAATCTGGCCACCGTCCGCGCCTACGCCGAGACCGGCGCCGATTTCGTCTCCGCCGGAGCCATCACTCACTCCGCCCACGCCATGGACATCAGCTTCCGCCTGGAGCTGGCATGAGCAGCGTCGTGGGGCCGCCAATCCTGGCTGTGCCCAGAGAGCGCCCACGCCTTGCAGGCGGCCCCTGGGCTTTGACGTTTCGTGGGGCAGCCAATCCTGGCGGTGCCCAGAGGGCGCCCATGGCTTTCAGCCGGCCTCTCTGTCACGAGTCGGACTTTTTCGGGCTTTGCTGCACAATGCCTGCGAGACACGAAGCCGGAGAAAATACTTGCGAACTCGTGAGTGGTCTGTTCCGATTCAGCGGCGGTCTGAAAGGCCGCCTGCAGGCACGATTGCCTGCCCCACGACGCTCGCACATTCTCGACTGCCGCCGGAGATTACTGGAACTCCCATGATTCCCCTCGATATCGACCGCATTCGCCGCGCCTTTCCCACCCGCGTCATCGAGTATCACGCCTCCATCGCCTCCACTATGACCGCCGCTGCCGGCAGGCCCATCGGCGCCGTCGTCCTGGCCGAAGAGCAGACCGCCGGACAGGGCCGCCACGGCCACTCCTGGCACTCCGCCGCGGGCGACGGCATCTACTGTTCGCTGGTGCTGCCGCAATCGCCGCTGCTCACCCTCGCCCTGGGGCTCGCCACCCACACCGCCATCTTCGAGGCCACCGGCCTGGTCTGCGATCTGCGCTGGCCCAATGACCTCATGCTCGCCGACCGTAAAGTGGCCGGCATCCTGGTGCAGGCCGCGGGAAGGAACGCCATCGCCGGCATCGGCATCAACGTCAACCAGGACGCGTTCCCTGAGGACGTGGCCTCGCTGGCCACTTCGCTGCGCCTCGCCGCCGGCCGCCCGTTTCCTCGCGAAGAGATTCTGCTGGCGCTTCTGCCCGCGGTGGAAACCATCGTGCCGCAGGAGAAGTCCGCCATCCTGGCGTCGTTCACGCATCTTTCAAGCTATGCCGCCGGACGCCGCGTGCAGGTGCAGCAGCCCGAAGGAATCCTCGAAGGCACCACCATGGGGCTCGACCCCGACGGCTTTCTGATCGTGCGCCGGGACGACGGAACCGATACCCTGATTGTTGCAGGAGGCGTACGTGCTGCTCGCTCT
>CAZARO010000874.1:0-3278 GCA_964487165.1 uncultured Solibacteraceae bacterium
GGCGGCGCAGAGAAGCCGCGATATCAGCGAATACGCTTACCGCCGCGGGGCCATCGCGCTTCTTGATTTCCTGGACGCCGAGCGCACTTATCGCGCCACGCAGCTCGCTTACCGGCAGGCAATAGCCGCGTACCTGGGCGCCTTGGAGCAGCTTCGCCAGGCGGTGGGAACGAGGACCCTGCTTTGACGCCGACGCCCGGTGTCCGCGCCGTTATACCAGAATAGTCTTATGACCAGAGAAGAGATTCGCGCGCGTATTGAGGAGGTCGGGATCATCCCGGCGATACGCGTGTCTTCCGCCGAGGACGCCCTGTTTGCCGCGGAGGCCGTGAGCGAGAGCGCCATCCCCATCGTGGAAGTGACCATGACGGTGCCGGGCGCGGTGCAGGTGATTCGCGAACTGACCAGCCATCACCCCGGCGTTCTGGTGGGCGCCGGCACGTTGTTCCGCGTGGAAACGGCGCGCCGCTGCCTGGAGGCGGGCGCGGCCTTCCTCACCACGCCGGGGCTCGATCTCGAAATCGTCAACTTCGCGCAAGGGCGCGGAGTGGTGGTCTTCCCGGGCGCCTTGACGCCCACCGAGGTGGGCAACGCCTGGAAGGCGGGAGTCGATTTCGTGAAAGTTTTTCCGTGCTTTGCGAACGGCGGCCCGGCCTATATCCAGGCCCTCAAGGGGCCGTTCTCGGAGGTCCCGCTGATTGCCTCCGGCGGTGTGAATCAGATGAACGCCATGGATTTCATTCGCGCGGGCGCGGTGGCGCTGGGCATCGGGCGGGACTTGATCCACCAGGATGCCATCAAACGCCGCGAGCGTGGCTGGATTACCGAACTGGCGCGGCGGTACACCAAGATCGTGGCGGAAGCACGCCGCATACAAAGGGAGGCCGCCTTATGAAACGCAAGATACTGGCAGTCTTACTGGGGTTATGGGCGGTGGCTGCGGCGCTCCCACTGCCGGCGGCGGATGGGCCGGTAGAGAAGGGGCCGAAACAATCTTTCGAAGTAACTACCAGGGAGCGGGTGAATTTCCAACCGGGAGGCGCCATCCACCTGGAGAATTCGTACGGCTATCTTACGGTGGAAGGCTGGGATGAGCCGGAAGTTGAAATGATAGTTACTAAGTCGACCGACCACTTCTTAGAGCCGGAACAGAAAGAGAAGGCCGAAAAAGCTTTCGAGCAGATCCGTGTGACCTCCGAGCGGCGCTCCGACAAGGAACTGGCCATCTCGACGGCGCTCCCCGACCGCCATGGTTTTCCCTATTCCATACTCCCTTCGCGGCAGATCGTCTTCACTATGCCCAAGAAAACCACGCTCGGCGTGACTGTCGACTGCACCGTCCACGTGCCGCGCGATTCGCAGCTGGTGGTGCATCAGGACCATGGCTACGTGTGGGTGAGCGACGTGGCGGGAGACATCGAAGTGGATAGCCACACCGGCGATATGATCGTCCTGCTGCCGGATCCGGGCCCCTACTCGATCGACGCCCGCACCAGGCTGGGCAGCGTTTCGTCCGATTTTGCGGGTAGCGGGCACAAGCAGTTCCTGATTGGGACGCAATTCGTTCACTCGGGCCCAACCCCCTCGCGCCGTATCTACCTGCGCATGGGCCGCGGCAGCATCACCATCAAGAACGGCCCGCCGTCCGGACCTTACTGGAAGAATTGACACTGGACGCGGACATCACTCTCCTGGAGCGACTGCGGCCGCGACACGTTATCCTATCAGACATGGAAGCCAGGGGAACTCTGTGACCAGAGCCGAAGTGCGCGCCCACATCGAGGAAATCGGCATTCTTCCGGCCATCCGTGTGTCCGACCCGGAGCGCGCCCGCTTTGCCGCGGAGGCCGTGTATCGCGGAGGGATAAAGCTGGCCGAGATTACCATGACCGTGCCCCACGCGCTGGATGTGATTAGGCGGCTGGCCAAAGACCTGGCGGGCGCGGTGATTGGCGCAGGAACGGTCCTGGATGTGGAAACGGCGCGCCGCTGCCTGGACGCCGGCGCCCGGTTCCTGACCAGTCCCGGCTTCGTGCCCGAGGTGGTGGAATTCGCTCTGCGGAACGACGTGGTGGTCTTTCCGGGCGCGTTAACGCCCACCGAGGTAATCGCAGCGTGGAAGGCCGGTTCGGACTTCGTCAAGATTTTTCCGTGCGAACAGGTGGGCGGCTATCATTACATTCGAGCCTTGAAGGTGCCCTTCCCGCAGACGCGGCTGATCGCCTCCGGCGGCGTCACCCAGCAAACGGCCGTCGATTTCATTCTCGCTGGCGCAAGCGTGCTGGGCATCGGCGGGCAACTGATCCCGCCGGAAGCGCTCTTTAAGCGAAATGAAACTCAGATTCACGAACTGGCGCGCCGGTTTCTGGGCATGGTGAAGGACGCGCGCGCACAAATGGATAACATCGTATGACTCGCAAACGCCTAAGTACTCTACTCGCAGTAAGTGCCCTGGCAGTGACAGCGCCATTGTCCGCTGACAGCTCAAGCACCAAGCTGATTCATGTTACCAGCACCCAGCAGGTGCCTTTCTCGGCAGGCGGCACGATCCACGTGGATCACTCTTACGGCGAACTCTCAATCGAAGGATGGGACCGGCCGGAGGTGGAGCTTACGGTGACTAAGTCGCCGGACGGGCTGTACGGCGCCAAGGACCAGGCGGAAGCTACCAAGCTGATGGAGAAAGTGCAGGTTACCGCCGAACGCCGCTCCGATAGCGAACTGGAGATCGCCACTTCGGTAACGCAGTTCAGCCGCTGGAGGCATCCCTTCGGTCCCCTGGGCGGGGTCATGCTAGAGTACCGGATTCGCGTACCGCGCAATTCCAAGCTGGTGATTCACCATGACAACGGCGAAGTGCTGGTGAGCAGTATCGACGCCGATATCGAGGCCACCGGACACGCCGGCGACATCGTGGTGTTGCTGCCGGAAACCGGGAAGTACTCCATCGACGCGAAAAGCAAGTTCGGCACGCTATCTTGCGACTTCGAGGGCGATTACCGGCATAAGATGGGAGGCACTCAATATACCCAAACGGCCCCCGCGCCGGCGCATCGCATCTATCTGCGCATGGGACGGGGCGGCATTTCGATCAAAGGCTCGCCGGCGGAAGCGCAACCCGTTGGCACGCCGGCGCAATAACGTTCGCGGCTGACAGATCGACAGGCCAGTTTCGCTCGCCTCGGCAAGCGGAGCTCACCTTTAAGGCCGGGCTTGCGCCCGGCTGGACCGATTGCCAATCGGTCCACAGGATGCCATCCCAATGTCACTTACATTGC
>CAZARO010000875.1:0-3275 GCA_964487165.1 uncultured Solibacteraceae bacterium
AGCGATGCCCGAACCATGAATTCGGATCTGGATAAGGGCATCGAGCAGAACCTGGATGCTGCGCTCATCCAAAGCAAGCTGCACAAGGGCGTCAGTTATGCGGTCAAGAGTGGCGTCGTCACCTTGACTGGCGAAGTTGACTCGGAATCCAAGCGCCGCGAGGTGGCCAAGGTCGCAGGCGGCGTTCCCAACGTTCAGCAGGTGGTGAACGAACTGCAGGTCAAGAATCAAAAGGCGAGTTCTTCGGAGTAAGCCCGGGCCGGTTAGCAAAACAAGGAGAAAATACATGATGAACCCGAGTACAAACGATCAAATCGAAGGCAAGTTTCATGAAGTGAAGGGCAAGATCAAGGAGAAGGCCGGCCAGGTCACCAACAACCCCGACCTGGAGTCCGAGGGTAAAGTGGAAAATCTCGGCGGCAAGATCCAAAAGAAGGTGGGCCAAGTAGAAAAGATTCTGGAGAAGTAGATTCTCGGGAGACAAGGAGATCGACGATGATAATACTGCTTTTACTTTTGCTGTTACTTTTGGGTGGCGGCGGCGGATACTACGGACACAGGCGCTGGGGTTATGGCGGAGGCGCCGGCGTGGGGCTCGGTACCATATTAGTCATTCTAGTCGTAATCTACATGTTCGGCTTCCTCCACTAAAGCGGCGGGGCGAAGGTGTTACTCGGCGCGGGTGCGAAAGAGGACTGCTGTGTCATTCGGAATCTACATTCTCGGCTTCTTGATCTTGATCGGCGGGCTTATGTATGGAGCGGTCATACTACACGTGGCCGCTCATTGGATCGCGGTGGGTGCGATTGTGCTCTTGGGCCTTGCGATTCTGAAGGGCGTCCAGGCCACGCGTGGAAAAGATCCCTCGTAACCTATGAAACGCGACCAGCCTCCGGCGAGGCCCGGTGCAACGGCCAAGTTTCGGAGCGATGCGGGGATCATCATCCTGCTGGGTACGATCGCGGCACTTTACTTTGCGCGCGAAATCCTGGTCCCCATCGCACTCGCTCTCACACTGACGTTTCTGTTGACCCCAGTGGTAGCTCGCCTCCAGAAACTGCATGCCGGCCGCGTCGGGGCCGTTCTCGCCACCATGGTGGTTTCCGTTGCCGCGGCCTGCGGCATTAGCTGGATCATCGCCAATCAGTTGGTTGACGTCGCCAATCAGCTACCGCTATATCGCCAGAACATCCGTGCCAAGATCGCAGCGTTTCACCTGCCGGCAACGGGGGAAATAGGACAGGCCGCCAAGAGCGTGCAGGAGATTGTGGCAGAGCTCACCACCCCCGGCACGCCACCCCCGGCCTTGGCGCCGCAGGATCGGAAGCACAGCAAGCCGAGCGCACCGCCCGCGACCGCGTCTCCTACCCCCGTTCGGATCGTTCAACCCTCGGCCACAGGATGGACGGAACTTCGCGATTGGGGAACGCCCATTCTTGCGCCTCTCGGACAGGCAGGAATGGTACTCATCTTTACGGTCTTCATGCTGCTGAAGAGAGAAGACCTGAGAAACCGTCTTCTGCGGCTGGGCGGACTCGGCCAATTGAACGCCATGACCCAGGCGCTCGACGACGCATCCGGCCGCGTCAGCCGATACCTGTTGATGCAGTTCCTGGTCAACTCCGGTTTTGGAACCCTGTTCGGTTTTGGCCTCTACTGCATTGGCGTACCGAATCCAGCGCTATGGGGAGTGGTCGCCGCCCTTCTGCGCTATGTGCCGTACGTGGGAACCATGGTTGCGGCGACGTTGCCGCTGGCCCTCTCGCTGGCGGTCTTCGATGGATGGCTCAGGCCACTGCTGGTGTTCCTCCTGGTTGCCAGCCTCGAACTGATCGTCGCCAACTTCGTCGAACCCTGGCTCTACGGCACTCGCGTGGGGATCTCTTCCCTGGCGCTGCTTGTGACCGCCGTCTTTTGGACCGTTTTGTGGGGGCCAGCCGGCCTGATCCTCTCCACCCCTCTGACGGTTTGTGTCGTGGTTCTGGGGCGCTATTTCCCGCACCTCTCTTTTCTGGATACCCTGCTGGGAGATCAGCCTGTTCTGGTGGCCGAAGCCCAGGTATACCAGCGGTTACTGGCGATGGATCAATTGGAAGCGCAGGCCGTCGTCGACGAGTTTCTCAAAGGGCGGCCGCTGGTGGAGTTGTATGACTCGGTGCTGATCCCGACCTTGAGTATGGCCGAACAGGATAGGCACAAAGGTGCGCTGGGCGCGGCCAGGGAAGAATTTATTTTCCTCAGCGTTAACGAAATGGTGGTCGAGTTTTCCGAGTATCGAGTGGCCGACACGCCACCGGTAGCAGACACCGGCGACCATCCGGAACACCGGATAGTCTGCCTTCCTGCCTACGACCGGGCCGACGAGATTATGGCCGCGATGCTGGCGCAGATTCTGGAGCAAAAAGGATTCGCAACATTGTCCTTTCCCCTCGGGCCGTCTGCCAATGAATGTCTGGCGTCGATTGAATCCGGCCCCGGCGACATAGTCTGCATCGCGGCGTTGCCTCCTTACGCGTTTGCGCCCGCGCGGGTCATGTGCCGGCAACTTCGAGAGCACTTCCCGAAACTCAAAGTGGTGATCTGCGTCTGGGGATTCAGCGGCGATACGCGGAAAGCCATGGCCCGTTTCGACCGAACCCAACCCGATCGCCTGTCTACCAGTCTCGCGGAGGCCGTGGAGCATGTTGAGGAACTCGTTTGCCCCAAGCCGGAGGCGGCGCCGCTGGTGGCGTGAGCGAAACTGTGGGGGCAGATTTCAGAGGGAGTTGGCTGATCGACCGCTCCCTCGCGGTCGCGGCTCGGTAGGCTATGGCGAATACAGAGGCGCCATTCCGAGCCGCGCGCGCAAGCAAGCGGTTCTTCGAGTCTTACACCACGCTGAAGCCTGCCCCACTGAAGCACTATTCGGCCGCGGGCAGAGAGAAATAGAATGTCGATCCCACCGCGGGCGTCGACTCCACCCACATTCTTCCACCGTGCCATTCGATGGCCTTCTTGCAGAATGCCAGTCCCAGTCCGGTCCCTGGGTACTCTTTTCCGTGCAGGCGCCTGAAAACCTCGAAAATTCGGCCTTGGAATGCCGGGTCTATGCCGGGACCGTTGTCTGCAACCGAGAAAACCCAATCGAGATCCGCCCGGCGGGATGAGATGTGTACGCGCGGAGAAGGCACCACACAGTATTCAATCGCATTCTCGATCAGATGGTGCAGCACTTTGGTTAGTATCTCGAAATCTCCCGTCACTGCCGGCAAAGGGTCATGGGTGACGGCAGCGCC
>CAZARO010000876.1:0-3274 GCA_964487165.1 uncultured Solibacteraceae bacterium
ACGCGAGTGCCCGGATTTCCGCTGGTCGGTTTGAGGTCGAAGACCTCGCTAGATATGTTGCAGGCGATGAACACCGGCCACGACGGGTCGCTCACCACGCTGCACGCCAACGCTCCCCGCGACGGTCTGGGCCGGCTTGAGGTGATGGTTGGTATGGCCAACGCGAATATGGGGATTCGGGCCATCCGCCAACAAATTGCTTCGGCGGTGACCTGATCAGACAGACCTCGCGCTTCAGCGATGGAACCCGCCGCATCACGCACATCACGGAGGTGGTCGGCATGGAGCAGGATATGATCACGCTTCAGGACATTTTTCTCTTTGAAAGAACCGGCGTCACCGAATCCGGGAGGATCCAGGGCCGTTTCCGCGCCACTGGTATCCGTCCGAAGTTCTACGCACGCCTCAAAACATCCGGCGTTACGCTGCCGACCTCACTGTTCCAGACCGTAGTGGAGATCAGCGAGGCAGTCTAGGCGACGACAGGACCGGACCGGATTGGACACTTCCCACAACGTTTCTGGGGCGGTTGACTATCTCACTTGTTCTACCAAGACCCGCACCGGGAGTCGCGGATGGTGATTCCTCTCGCTGACATCTCGTCGAGCAACCTCGTCACCGCGGGAGATATCTCACCGTCTCCCGGTGCGACCACCGCCCATTCTAGGTTCTCCCGGAATTCTCGGGAGATGATTCGCCATGGATCGAGCGGATGCGGTGTTGTCGCTCCGATCTGGATGAGGGACCAGTGTCGAATGAGTGCGAGTGCGACCTCTCGGTCCGGCAATGGACCACGCACGATGAAATGATTGTCGCCATGCACCAGGAGGCCCACCATGGCGATCATGCCTCAAGGCGCGGATCGGGAACCGGATAACCAATCGCAAAATGGTACACCACCTGTCCTTGCTGGGGCGCCAAGTTGAGATAACGGTGCACCTCCTCGTCGTAGAACGCGCCGATGCCGGTCGCCCCTAGCCCGAGCGCTTCCGCGGTAAGATACAGGCGGTGCCCGATGGCGCCTGCTTCGAAATGCACATATCGATAACCACGGTCACCATCGGCACGAACGGCACGCTCGAAATCGCCGATCATGGAGAACGCCACGCATGCGTTACCGGCGAGTTCCTGTCCGAGGCTTAGGCCGGCAGCTACGACGCGCTGGTCGCCACTCTTTATCTGCTCCAACTCGCCAGGCTCAGGCCAGAGCCTGTACACGCCGGATTGCAGCCCGTCGACGCGATGGACGTATAAATAGAGCTGAATGAAATGCGCACTGGCAAAATCAGCCGACAACGCCCGAGTCGCGGCGGCCAGAATGGCCGAGAGTTGCGTCAACGACATCGATTGCGTTCCACCGAGGAAGTCGAGCGCCGAACGCCGCGTTCGGCTGACCTGTCCAAAGGACCGCCCCGATGAAGCCGTGGGAGGTAGCTTGATCTCGCCGGAGCCAGTGGGAGCCGGCTCGACGGGGGAGATACCACGGCACGTGCGCTTGTGGGCTTTCGTGGCGCCTTGAATTCCGTCAATCCGCGTGTAAGCGATTCGTTCTTTCGAGAGGCGATTTGCCTGTCCTCCGTACCAAACGGTCTCGCCGGCGTCAGGTTCGCGCACTGGAATGGACCCGCCACTCAGCTCCACAATGAGCATCGGCCACTCATCTTCATTCAGGCGACAGAACTGCGTGACTTCATCGTCCGGGAAATGACCGGCCGCAAAACTGTCGCATCCGATGGCTCGGGCGGCGAGCGCGAGGGCTTGCCAGGCGTGCCCCATGTCGTGTAAGCAATATCGATATGCCCGGTCACGGTACTTCCACGCCTCGCGCCACGCAATGCTGGTCAAGACAAACACGATTGGCGCAAGGCTGCCAGTGACTTTCACCGCAAGATCACCGAGCATGCGCTGTTCGGCTATATGCGCAGAGGGACGGTAATGATACAGCCCATCAGGCCACTCTTTCAGGCCCCTTGTGACGAAGTGGAATTCGGTCGGATGCAGATTCCCGGAGGATGGATTCACGCGCAACTCGTACCGGTATCCGGTGGAAGGAACGCGCTTGGACGCGCTAATCGCAGCCGAATAAAACAGCAGTTGCGAAAGAAACGTCGGTCCGTCACCGGCAGGTGTAGCGCCAGCAACACCGTGAAGCACATCGAGTGCGGGTGTTTCAGGGATGGGTGGATCTGCTGGCAGGTCGAACACCGGTACGCCGTCGTAGTGACGGAACGGGTCAGGCATATTCGCCCAGTCGAGAACATGTGGCGCTCGCCTCAGCGATTCAATGCTGTGCTTGGTAGATTCGTGATATTCGCGCCATGTCATGGTCGATAGACGGACGTTGCCCAATGCGGAGGCAGATGCGGAGTTGCTGCTCGATCTTAACATCTAAACTTATCCGACCGTCGGCGAGGTGATGGCGTACCGTTTGGGCGAAGGCCAGAAAGGTTGCGAAAGCCTCGGCCTATTAGTGGCCTCCACTCGCCGGCGGGCGGGTTGGGGCCGGGCGTGGGTTCCTGGGCTGGCTGGATAGCTCCCGATATTTGCCGTTAATGCCCACCGTGAACGCATGCAGGTCGAGAAAGCTCACCACACCAATGGGGCCAGTGGGCGTCCGCCTTGCGGTCCAGGGGGACTGCCCCACCAAGGTGGTATTTAGAGTGGTCAGTCACCGCCGTCGAAAGGCCAACGCCTAGTTTACCGGTACGCGAAGATCATGGCGTAGATAATCAACCCGATCAAAACCAGGCCGATCGTTAGCGCAGTGAAGCCGATCCGGCGCCAGAATCGCACGTCCTGCGGCGCCGGCGCCGGCATCAGCATGCGGTCCAGTTCGCCGCTCTCCACCAGTTCGCGGTATTCCCGCGGGCGGTCGCGCTGGAACTCCTCGAGCGGCATGCCTTCCGTGAAAATTACAGTATCCATCGGGAATTTTTCGGGACGGAAGTGCGTGTTGAAGAAGTGCACCACGAAAATAAAGCTCACTGCCAGCAGCGCCTCGTCGCTATGGATGGTAGTGGCCACATTGACGGCCCAGCCGGGGAGCACGCGCGTGAAAATCTCCGGGAACCACAACAAAAGGCCGGTGCCGCCGATCACAGCCACGCCCCAAAACACGGCGAAGTAGTCGAACTTCTCCCAATAGGTCCAGCGGCCATACTCGGGACGGGGGCCGCGCTTGAAGAACCATTTGAGGGAACCGGCCAGTTCGTGCCAGTCCCGGCGATTGAAAAGCATGCTGTCTTCGCCGGTGATGAACTGAAGCCAGCTCTTG
>CAZARO010000877.1:0-3272 GCA_964487165.1 uncultured Solibacteraceae bacterium
TCACGTGCCGTATTACGTGTCGATCGGCATTCCGCGGACCGACACCGACAAGACTTTGGCCCAATTCACCTGGGTGTATGTGGCAGTGATCCCCGGCGCCCTCATCCTGGGCTCGTTCCTCGGCTGGGTGATGGCAGGACGCGCGCTCACTCCGGTGATGGATATCGCGCGCGCCGCGCAACGCATCTCCGGCTCGAACCTGAGCCTGCGCATCCCCACGCGGGAAACCGGCGACGAACTGGATTACCTGATCCTGACGTTCAATCGCATGATCGACCGCCTGGAATCCTCGTTCCAGCAGATGAAACAGTTTTCGGCCGACGTTTCCCACGAACTGCGCACGCCCATCACGGCGATTCGCGGCCAGTTGGAAGTGGCGCTCTTCACCGCCCAGACCACCGATCAATACCGTGAGGCCATGTTCAACGCGCTGCAGGATATCGACCGGCTCTCGCAGATCGTACGCGCGCTGCTACTGCTCTCGCAAGCCGAATCGGGCCAGGTGCTGTTGCAGAAATCGCGGCTCAATCTCTCCGACGTAGCAACCGACCTGGTGGACCAGTTTCAGATTCCCGCCGAGGCGGCTGGAGTCCGCCTCACAGCCGACCTGCCGGAGGAGTGTTTCATCGAGGGCGACCGTGTGCAGATCGAGCGCATGATCACCAATCTGCTATCCAATGCCATGAAGTTCACTCCCGAAGGAGGCGAGGTCCGGTTACGCGTGAGTAGTTCGCCCGAATTCGTGGAGATGGTAGTCGAGGATACCGGCTGCGGCATAGCCACCGAATACCTGCCGCACATCTTCGATCGTTTTTACCGCGTCCCCGGCTCGGGCAGCGCACCCGGTCCGGAACAGGGCTTGGGGCTGGGTCTGAGTTTCGTAGCATGGATCGTAAAAGCGCACCACGGGAGAATCGAGGTGGACAGCACTCCCGGGAAGGGGACGCGTTTCGTGGTGCAGTTGCCGGCGCCCGGAGTGGGGTCGGACACCATGGAAATGGCGCGAGAGCCGGCTGTGGGCGGGTAAGCAGCTTTCAGCAGAGGGAGTTGCAATATTCGGCTGATCGACCGCTCCCTCGCGGTCGCGGCTCGGTAGGCTCTGGCAAACACAGAGACGCCATTCTGAGCCACGCGCGCAAGCAAGCGGTTCTTCGAATTTTGCAACTCCCTCAGCTCTGAGGCCGATTGGCGCGCAGGGCGCGGACGAGGCGAGTCTGAAACATCGAGAAGCCAAGTGGGGCAACCTGCGGCGGGTTGGCAACCCACCATCGATACAGCGGAAGGCCGATTGCCAATCGGCCGCTGGATGCCATCCTGCCCCACTTGTGCAGGCTGCGGAACGAAGTTTCTGGAGAGCTATTTCCCCGGCGTGCTCACCAGAATCGGAAACATCGTGGGCCGCTTATCGCCGCCGTCGGCGGTGAAGTAGCGTTGTTCCGAGAGACTCTTGTAAATCGCGCCGGCAACCCCGGAGGCCAGCGGACCGCTGACCGTCCGATTGACGGCGGCCAGCATCACTACCACCACCAATTGATGATTCCCCACGTCGTTGAAGGAGCCGAACCAACCCATGTGGCTTGAGGAGTTGAAATCCGTACAGGTGCCCGTCTTGCCGAGAACCGGCTCGTCGGCGGCATAGCCGGCGCGCGTCGCCGTTCCAAAATCCACCGCTCCCCGCATGCCGATCCTGAGATCGGCGAAATCCTGCGGATCCAGTTCGAGCGACCGCTTCACCTTGGGAGTGAAATGGAAGACGTCCTCGTCGCTGCGCGGATATTGCATATAGTACAAGGTGCCGCCATTGGCGATGGAAGAGACCAGCGCCGTCAGTTCGAGCGGCGTCACCAGGAAGCCTTCTCCATAAGCGGTCATCATGCCCATCCCGCCGGCCTTGGGGGGCGCGGCGGCGATGCTGCCCGGTTGCTCGCCGGGGATGTCCAGGCCGGCCCTCTCGCCCAAGCCGAGCATTTGCGCATAGCGCGTGACCCGCTCGAAGCCCAGACGATTGCCCAGCGTGGCGAAATACTCGTTGTTGGAATGGGCGATGGCCGTGGTCAGGGTGAAACTGGTGTACCGGCCGAGGTGGACTACGGTGTCGCGCTCCACCACATGTTCATTGAGCGCCGCGAGGCTGGTGACCAGCTTGATGGTGGAGCAGGGCGTGAAGCCGGCCTGCAACCCCAATTTCTGATTCACCATACTCAAAATGCGCCCGGTATTAGGGTCGGCCACCACCACGCTGCCGCGAGTAGTTCCGAGAGCCGCAACCGCGGCGCGGCGGACGGTGAGATCTTCGCCGTCCACGTTGTCGCCATCGGTGGGGTCCACCGGCGGCGGCTGCCTGACGGCGGCCTTCTTCGCCGCAGCCCTCTTCCTGGCGGCGGCCGAGGTTCCCTGAACCTGCGCCAGTGAAAACTGGGCGCCGATTATCAGCCCGGCGGCCACCAGCGGAAGTAGGAAGCGTTTCATTTATTCGACGACCTATTATCAATGATCGGCAAACGGGCCGTCAACCATTAACTGCGAATCCGGCCCACTTCGCTACGTTATTGATTGCATTACACCTTCGTGGCGACCGACTTGGCCTGCAAGAACAGCAGCAGGTAGTCGGGACCGCCCGCCTTGGAGTCCGTTCCGGACATATTAAAGCCGCCGAAAGGGTGTGCGCCGACCATGGCGCCGGTGCATTTGCGATTGAAATAGAGGTTGCCCACGTGGAACCGGTGCTTTGCCTCGCGCAGATGTTCGGGGTTATTGGAGAAAACCGCTCCGGTCAGCCCGTATTGCGAGTCGTTGGCCAGTTCCAAAGCGTGCTCGAAATTGTCCGCCTTGGCGACGGCCAACACCGGGCCGAAAATCTCCTCCTGGAAAATGCGGTCCTTGGCCTCGATGTCGGCGATGACGGTGGGCGCGACGAAATACCCGCTCTCCGGAACGGGAGCGCCGCCCGCCACCATGCGGCCTTCCTGCTTGCCGGTCTCGATGTAATCGAGGATGGTCTTGCGGGCGCCGGCGCTGATCACCGGACCCATGAAATTGCCCGGATCGGAGGAATCGCCCACCTTGAGGGCCTGGGCTTTCGGCACCAGCTTTTCCAGGAACCGGTCATACACCGCGGCGTCGACAATGGCGCGCGAGCAGGCGGAGCATTTCTGCCCCTGATAGCCGAAGGCCGAGAAGAGCACGCCGTCCACGGCCTTGTCGAGATCGCTATCGGCGTCCACGATGATGGCGTCTTTGCCGCCCATTTCGGCGATCACGCGCTTGATCCA
>CAZARO010000878.1:0-3270 GCA_964487165.1 uncultured Solibacteraceae bacterium
GCTGCGCGGGCGTCGCGGGGAGTCCGAAGAGGCTGGCGGCGTACACTTCGGTGGCGGCCCATAGCTGCATCGGGAAAGCCATGGACATCGCCGGCATCGGCAGCGACGCGCTCCGCCTGATTCCGGTGGACGGACGCCAGCGCATCGATCTGGCCGCGCTGGAGCGGGCCATTGAAGCGGATCGCCGCGCGAGCCTCACGCCGTTTCTGGTGGTGGGAACCGCCGGCGCCGTCGATAGCGGGGCCATTGACGACCTTGCCGCTCTCGCCGGCATTTGCCGCCGCGAGCGGCTCTGGTTCCACGTGGACGGTGCGCTGGGCGCGTTGGCGATTCTGGCTCCGGATCTGGCGCCGCGTCTCGCGGGCATCGAGTGCGCGGACTCGCTCGCGTTCGATTTTCACAAGTGGGGCCAGGCGCCCTACGATGCCGGGTTCATTCTGGTTCGCGACGGCGTGCTGCATCGCAAGACGTTCGCCGTGTCGCCGCCTTACTTGCGCAGAGAACAGCGCGGCCTGGCGGCCGGTTCGTCGTGGCCCTGCGATTACGGGCCCGATCTTTCGCGCGGCTTTCGGGCGCTGAAGACCTGGTTCACGCTCAAGGTCTACGGCGCCGAGGCGCTGGGGGCGGTGATTTCACGCACCTGCGGTCTGGCCCGCTATCTGGAGAGCCGCATCGCCGAAACGCCCGACCTGGAGCTGCTGGCGCCGGTGGAGTTGAACGTGGTTTGCTTCGGTTATCGCGCCGAGGATGCCCAGCGCATCAATCCCCGCGTCGTCATCGAGCTGCAGGAATCCGGCGCGGTGGCCCCGTCCACCACCATCATCGGCGGGCGGCGGGCAATTCGCGCGGCCATTGTCAATCACCGAACCAGCCGCAGGGAGATCGACCTGTTGGTGGAAAAGACCGTGGCGCTGGGGCGCGCCATGCAAGCCAGCGCCGCTCGGAGCCGCGCGTCCGAGCAGCAGCGGGGCGACGCCTGGCCGCCGCAACGCGCGCGCGAATCCGCGCTGGCCGATCTCAGCCGCCGCATCGCATCGAATCCCGGCGACGTGAACCTGCGATTCGAGCTTGCTTGTCTGCTTACCGAGATGGGCCGGGCGCGGGAAGCCCGAGACGCGTACCTCGAGGTGCTGGCCGAGGAGCCCGCGCACCGTCTGACGTTGAACAATCTGGGCACGCTGCTCCATGCCACCGGATACCGAACCGCCGCGCGCACGGCGTACACGGAAGCGGTGGCGCGCCATCCGGGCGACGCCATGAGCCGCGTGAACCTGGGCAATGTCCTCTACGAAAGCGGCGAGTTTCAGGCCGCGCGGGAACACTTTGAAACGGCCCTGCGCGCGGAGCCCGGCCACGCGGAGGCGCATCGGGGTCTGGCCTACGCGCTGGCCGAGCTGGGCGACGCGGAGGGCGCGGAATGGCACCGGCGCAAGGCGTTTGCGGATCGTCCGGTAATTGCCCTGCCGTATCGCGGAGAAGGGCCCCCGGTAACCCTGCTGCTGCTGGTATCCTCGGTGGGCGGCAACATCCCCACGCGCCACCTCCTCGACGACCGTTTTTTTCAGACCCTGGTGGTGGTGCCCGAGTTCTACGATGCGCGCGTGCCGCTGCCCCCGCACCAACTGGTGTTCAATGCCATTGGCGATGCCGACCTGGCCGCGCCCGCGCTGGCTGCCGCGCAATCCGTGGTGGCGCTGACCACGGCGCCGGTGATCAATCTGCCTGCGGCGGTGCTGGCCACCGGCCGCGCCGATCATGCACGGTTGGCGCGCATTCCGGGCGTGGTGATGCCGGCAATTGTCACCTTGCCGCGCGAACTTCTCAGCTCGTCGGAGGCCGCGGCCGCGGTGGCGCGCCACGGTTTCCGTTTCCCGCTGCTGATGCGGACGCCCGGCTTTCACACGGGCCGCCATTTTCTGCGGGTGGAGAACCCGGAAGCGCTGCCCGCCGCGGTGGCGGAGCTGCCGGGCAGGGAATTGAGCGTCATCGAATTCCTGAATGCGCGCGCCGCCGACGGAAAAGTGCGCAAATATCGCGTGATGATGATTGGCGGAAAGCTCTATCCGCTGCATGTGGCCATCTCCAGCCACTGGAAAATCCATTATTTTACTGCCGAAATGGCGGAACGCGAGGATCATCGCGCCGAGGACGCCGAATTTCTGGAAAATATGCCGGAAGTAATCGGCCCCCGCGCGATGGAGGCGCTCGCTCAAATCCAGAGTACCCTTGGCCTGGACTATGCCGGCATCGATTTCGGCTTGAGCGCGACTGGGGACGTCCTGCTGTTTGAGGCCAATGCCACGATGGTGGTCAATCCGCCGGAGCCCGACGAACGGTGGGCTTACCGCCGCCCGGCGGTGGAGCGGATCTTCGCCGCCGTGCGCCGGATGCTGACCGCGCCCATCGCCACATCGTAGGGGACACGCGGCGCCAGCCGCGTTCCATCCTCGCGTCAGGTCGTCTTCGCGTTCGCGGGAGGAGCCAGCGCCACCGCAGCCTCGCTGGTGAGGAGGAGGAAAGTGAACGTCTCCTGCAGGTACAGGCGGACAACGGCATCGGTGTGGCTGGAATACCCGATGGACACATCCTGGCCGATGTGCAGGTCGAAATCGCCGCCACGGGTGGTCAGCACGAACGCGCCCGCAATCGCGGGCGCCCATATGATTTGATCGTTGACCAGCCGCTTGACGTGTTCCAGCACCGGGTATCCATGGTCGCTGGTCTCGGCAAGCGCGGTGTAGGCTTCGGCGCCGAGCAGCACCGCGTAAGGGCCGTTTACACCGACCAGACGCAACCGGCTTAAGCCCTGGGCAATCGCTTCCGGGTACTCGCGCACGTCGGTGGGGAGCGTCATGATCGGATTGCTGGTACCGGGACGGATGCCCGCGATGCCGGCGGCGGCATAGCCCTCGAATATGGCGCCGTCCTCGGCAAAGGCGATCTGTCGCGCGGCATCTTTCGCCGGTTGCCAGTCCGAGTCGTTCGCGCCCCGCTCGACGTCGTCGATCGCCTGGCGATCCAGCTCGAACGGAACACGCAGCTCCACCAGCGCGTTCACCTCGCGCTGCCTCGCGACGATGCCGTCCCCCGGAGCCGCGATCGTCCGCAGGTGGCCGGTGGCGACGGCGGCCAGGCCGGCGCCGCCCGGCCCCTGTACGTCGACGACGCGCCGTCCGGCAAGGTAGCGCTTGAGCGTTCGCGATGTTTCCTCTTCAATCTGAGCCCATGCCGAATCGGAAATGGGGGCAAGCTCGCGATGGAGATTATTCA
>CAZARO010000879.1:0-3269 GCA_964487165.1 uncultured Solibacteraceae bacterium
GGCCACGTCCAGCGGGTGGACGTCCCCCACCACCACACTTCCCCTTTTATCGAAAGACGCAAGTTTCTGGGGCGAGTTCCGAAAAATGCGCGCCACGTCTTCGCGGGTATCCAGGCGGTTGGTGCCCACATCGATAACCGTGGCGCCCTGCTTTATGTAGTCGCTGGTGATCATCGCCGCGCGTCCCATTGCCGCTACTAGGATATCGGCTTCGCGGCACACCGCCGGTAGGTCGGGCGTTTTGGAATGGCAGATGGTGACGGTAGCGTGTTGCTGGAGCAGCAGCAGAGCGACCGGCTTGCCGACGATGTCGCTGCGGCCCACTACCACAGACCGTTTGCCGGCGATGGGGATCCGATACCGCTTTAGCAGTTCCAAAATCCCCGCGGGTGTGCAGGCGCGCGGACCCGGTAGCGCCGCCACCAATCTGCCCACATTACAGGGATGGAAACCGTCGACGTCCTTCTCGGGTGAAACCTCCAGCAGAACCCGTTTGGTATCTACCTGCGACGGCAGAGGAACCTGCACCAGGATGCCGTCGATCTCCGCCCGCCGATTGAGATCCCGCACAATGGCTAATAACTCTTCGGTGGAAATGGAACCTGGCGGGGTGATGCTTTCCGAATAGATCCCCAGATCGTGGCAGGCCTTGATTTTATTGCGGACATAGATTTCCGAGGCGGGATTATTTCCCACCAGCACCACCGCGAGTCCCGGTGGCCCGCCATGGGCGGCGAGGGCCTCGACGCGGGGTTTCAATTCACTTAGAATGTCGTCGCGAACGCGATTTCCGTCTAGAATTAAGGACATGTCGGTTGGATGTGGCGGTAAGGGGTCCTGACTGGAAATATAACAGGAGTGCGGGGTGCGGCGCACGAAACCCGCGGCGCAGACGTGGGGCCGGTGAGTTTACTGAGCCGCGACTGTAAAGGAGCGGTACGCTAAGGCAACTCAGCCAGGTAAACCTCCATGGGTTCGCCTTGATCCGAAACGACATAGCGGATGGCTTCTTGGACGTCCCTATCTTGCCACAGCCATCTCGTGCTTCCATGACGCGCCCACCGCTTGCGATTCGGTTCGTCCACTCCCAGACGGTTCAAACCGAGGCTGGTATAGGACTTGAAAGCGTTCATAATCATCTCGGGTCGAACCTCTGCCTCCACCACTGCATGAACGTGATTGGTTCGCACGTGTGCTGCCCAGAGACTCCAGTTGCGTGCAAACACACCTCGCGCAAGGCATCAAGCACAAGCACCCTGCGGTCTCGATCCAGCCAATATGGCGCTTGGTCCATCTGTTGACGTTTTACCGCGAGACGCGCTGGATTGGCTTCAGCTAGTCGGCTCCCAAACAGATTGTGATGCCGATCCACCGAACCAGACTCGTCGCCGTGCAGGTGTGACCCATAGCAAGCGAAGGTAATAAAGTACCTCATAGAGGGGCGGCCGTTACCGCTCCTTTACAGTCGCGGCTCAGCTCAGTCGCGGCTCAGCTCAGTCGAGGCTCAGCTCAGTCGCGGCTCAGTTCCGACTCTATCACTTCTGTGCGGCGCACTTGCCAACGGGATCGAGAAGGACTATACCAGGGACATGGGCGGAGCGATGCCTTTAGTCGTCGGAGTGTTCGGGGCCATGTTTCTGGCCAGCCTGGCGTTCTGGATCTGGATGCTGATTGACTGCGCTACCGAGGAGCCCAGCACCGGAAACACCAAGATCTGTTGGGTGCTGATCATCGTCTTCGCGACCTTTGTGGGCGCGGTGATTTACTATTTCGTCCGGCGCCCCCAGCGGTTCGCGGAAATCGGGCACTGATCTCGAATCGCGCCCATCACTCGTAGCGCAATGCCACCACCGGGCTGATCCGGGTAGCCCGCCTGGCCGGGATGTAGCAGGCCGCGAGCGCCACCGCCAGAAGTACCAGCGTCGCCGCCGCGAAGGTGAGCCCATCCAGCGCGCTCACGCCGAACAGCAGTTTCGCGATCAGCCTGGTGACGCCCCAGGACGCCAGCAAACCTGCCGCGGCGCCTACCACGGCGGGGGCCATCCCGCCCCGAAGCACCAGCCACAGAATTCCGCCCGGCATGCCGCCCAACGACATACGGATGGCGATTTCCGCCGTTCTGCGAGTCACCGAAAACGCCAGTACCCCATAGATGCCGATGGCCGCCATGGCCAGCGCGAGCGCGCCGAATACCACCGAGAGCCGGGCCATCAGGTGCTCGGTAAAAAGCTGCTCGTCCACTTGCGCCGCCTCGCTCTTCAGATCCTCCACCATGAGGTTGCGATTGACCTCATGCACCGCCTCGCGCGCGGCCCTCGCCAGCGCCATGGGATCGGACCCGGTCCGCAGCACGAAGACCGACCCGCCAACGGACGGCAGGTAGACGCCAGGATCGATAGTGCTCCGCATCGTTTGGTATTTCGCATCGCCCACCACTCCGGCAATCTGGTATCGCGTCTTACCCCGCAAGACGATCTTCCCCACCGGGTCCACGTTCGGTCCGTACTCCTTCGCCAGGCGCCGATTGATCCAGATGATACCCGTATCGGGACGGCAATCGTCCGCCCGCACGCTGCGGCCTGCCACCACGGGGATTTCCATGGTCTCGAAGAATCGCGGACCGACGCGCAGCACGTTCACGCGGAAGTCGCCGAGATCGTCCCGGCCGTCGAGACGGATAAGCGTCCTCTCCAGGCCTCCCGCCAGTGGCACATCGCTCGCCCAGGTGGCGGAGAGGACGGCCGGCAGGGCGGCGAACCGCTCGCGCAGATTGGGACTGAGCGGCTGTCCCGCCGGCGGAGCCGTCTCATCGTGCGGGCGCTCCACCAGGAAGGTGAGCAGATGATCGCGGCGAAAGCCCGCGTCGGCGGTTTCCAGCTTCACCAGCGTCCGTACGAACAGTCCGGCGCCCACCAGCAGCACCAGCGCCAGCGCCATCTCGCCGGCCACCAGCGCGTACCCGAACCGGCTTCGCCGGCCCGCCGCGGCGACGGTTTTCAGCGCGCCTCCGGGCTCCTGGCGCGTGGCCGCGAGGGCGGGAGCTAGTCCAAATAAGATCGCCGAGACACAGGCGATGCCCGCCGTGAATGACAATACCAGTGGGTCGGGGCGGACATCCAGCAGGATGTGATGTCCGGCGCGCGCCGCCAGCAGCGCAGCCATCGCGCGGCTCCCCCACAGGGCCAGCGCGAGGCCCGTCGCTGTCCCGAGAGCCGCCAGCAGCGTACTCTCGGTGAGGAGCTGTTGGAGCAGCCGCGCGCGGGTGCACC
>CAZARO010000880.1:0-3265 GCA_964487165.1 uncultured Solibacteraceae bacterium
CGGCACCACGTCATCGAGCGCGGGGTTGGGATCGAAGTTGGGGTCGCCTTCCACGCGCGGCGGATCTTCCAGGTTGTTCGAGGGCAGGAAGCTGAGCAGCTTCTGGCACAGCAGGACGGCATGATTGTCGTCTTCGGCGATAAAGTGAATCACGCCGGAATTGGCCATGTGGGACTCGGGCCCGCCCAACTCTTCGGCGGTGACGTTCTCGCCGGTGACGCCCTTAATGACCTGCGGCCCGGTGATGAACATCTGCGCCTTGCGCGTCTGAATGATGAAATCGGTGAGCGCCGGGCTGTAGGCCGCGCCGCCGGCACACGGGCCGCAAATGAGCGAGATCTGCGGCACCGCACCGGACAGCATCACGTTGGTGTAAAAGACCTTGCCGTAGCCGGAGAGCGAGTCGATGCCCTCCTGCACACGCGCGCCGCCGGAATCGTTGATGAACACGAATGGCGACCCGGTTTTCAACGATTGCAGCATGATTTCGGCAACCTTGATGGAGTGCACTTCGCCGGCCGAGCCGCCGGAGACTGTAAAGTCCTGGCTGGCCAGATGCACCAGGCGGCCGCCCACCGAAGCTGCTCCGGTGACCACGCCGTCCGCCGGGAGGTTCTTGCCTTCCATGCCGAACAGCACCGAGCGATGCTCCGCGAACAGGCCGCTTTCTTCGAAACTGCCGGGATCGACGAGCGCGTCGATTCTCTCGCGCGCCGTCAGTTTCCCGCCTTGATGTTGTTTTTCCAGCCGCTCTTCGCCGCCCCCCAGCATCTCTTCGCTGGTGCGCTTGCGGAGGTCGGCAATCCTCTCCTGCATAGTATGAATAGCCATATAAATGTCCTTTTCCAATTCTTATTCTTATTGTGCCGGCGCTACCGTCACCTTATGAGTCTTACCGTTCAGCTTTACGTCGTAAGTCACGGTAGTGCGCACCGGGCCCTTGCCGTTTTCCGGCGCTGGAGCCTTGGCGGGAGCCGCGGCAGGAGCCGCCGCCGGCTGCGCGGCCGGATCTTTGCCCACGTTCTTCGGACCCTGAGCGCGCGTGGAGAAAAACTTGGGAGCCACCTTGGGGAACATGGCGTAAGTGAGCACGTCCTCGTCCGTCCCGTTCGATCCCGCCAGTTCCACGGTGGCATCGCGCAGTTCGTGCCACTCCGGCTTCAGCAGATCGGCCGGCCGGCCATTGATGGGGGGCTTGCCGCTCTGTTTGGCGGCCTGCTCGATGACGTGACGGTCGCGCGGTCCGATGGTTTCGCCGTAATAACCCAGCATGAGGTCGGCAAACTCACCGGTCAGCACCTTGTAGCGCCCCATCATGACGTTGAAAACCGCCTGCGTGCCCACAATCTGGCTGGAAGGCGTGACCAGTGGCGGGAAACCGGCGTCGGCGCGGACGCGGGGCACTTCCAATAGCACTTCGGCCATGCGGTCGCCAGCGCCCTGCTGTTTCAACTGGCTCTCCATGTTAGAGAGCATTCCGCCGGGAATCTGGCTGTCGAAAATCTCCGTTTCCACGCCCGTGATGTTGGAAAGGAACTCCTTGTAGCGCGGACGGATGCCGGCAAAGTATTTCTTGATCTTGATGAGCCTCGCCTTGTCGAGCCTGGTCGTGAAACCGGTGCCTTCGAGCATCTCCGCCAGGCTCTCGGTGGGGTTGTGGCCCGGGCCCAGGCTGAGCGAGCTGATGGCCGTATCCACGCAGTCCGCTCCGGCTTCGATGGCCTTCATGAGGCTGACCATGGTGACGCCGGTAGTAGCATGCACGTGTACATGGACGCGCACGTTCTGCCCGCAGGCCTCCTTGATGCCCTTCACGATGTCGTAAGCCGGTTGCGGCTTGAGCAGGGCCGCCATGTCCTTGATGCAGATGGAATCGCAGCCCAGATCGAGCAGCTTTTCCGCCATGTCCACGAAATCCCCGGTGGTATGCAGCGGGCTGATGGTGTAGCAAATGGTGCCCTGGGCGTGCTTGCCGGTGCGGCGCACGGCGGCCACGGCGCGCCGCAGGTTGCGGATGTCGTTGAGGGCATCGAACACGCGGAATACGTCCATGCCGTTCTCGGCGGCCTTCTCCACGAAGCGGTCCACCACGGTATCTTCGTAATGCCGGTAACCCAGCAGGTTCTGGCCGCGCAGCAGCATCTGCAAACGGCTGTTCGGGAGCAGTTTGCGGAACTGCCGCAGGCGCTCCCAGGGGTCTTCGTTGAGGAAGCGTATGCAAGAATCGAAGGTCGCGCCTCCCCAGCACTCAACAGACCAATAGCCCGCCTGGTCGATATCGGCGCACGCCGGTATCATGTCTTCCATGGCCATGCGGGTCGCCATCAGGCTCTGGTGCGCGTCCCTCAGGACGAGTTCGGTTACATCAATTATTTTGGACATAGATTTGGCTTTCTACCGGCGTCACTTTGGTGCGGCTTTCAAGTTTGAACGAGAGGGACGCCAGCGAGTGGTACAGATCCTCGTTCTGCAGAATTACCCCTTCCGGGATGTGGATGTGGGCCGGGGCGAAGTTCCAGATCGCGCGAATGCCTCCGCTCACCATGAGGTCCGCCACGGATTGCGCGGCGGCGGCCGGGGTGGCGATCAAGCCCAGCGGGATGGCCGACGTTCGCACGAACTCCGGCAGGAAGAAGAGCGGCTGCACTTCCGTGCCATGAATCTTCTGGCCGATTTTTTCGGTGTCGACATCGAACGCGGCCACAATCCGCATCCCGTGGGTGCGGAACTTTTCGTATCCCAGCAAGGCACTACCCAAACTGCCGGTACCCGCCAAAACGGCGGCTTTCGGCCGGCTAAGCCCAAGAAAATTTTCGATCCAGCGCACCAGCTCACCGAGCGGGTAGCCCACTCGCGGCTTGCCGACGATGCCGGTCATTTCGATGTCTTTGCGGACCAGGGTGGGGTCCAGCCCCAGAGCGCGGGCGAGCCCGGCGCAGGACACAGGTTGCGTGGACCCGCTGGTCATCATGTCTTGCAAGAACCGAAAGTAGAGGGGAAGGCGGCGAAGGCTGGCCTCGGGAATTTCGTGAGGCTTAAGGTTGGAGCTGGGGGCCTTCATATCGAGAAAAAGATATCGAGAAACCGTTCTCGATTCCTAATTTACTACGATTGCGGACAGAATTCAAGGTCTTAAGATCTTTTTAATTGGGTTTTAAGGATATGAAATCGGCAGGGCGTTGCAGGGAGGGAAGTTAGCGGCCCGCTCCCGAGATGGGGCGCGAGCCGCGAGGAGGGTGTTGGAATTTGGGACAACAAGCTAGTG
>CAZARO010000881.1:0-3261 GCA_964487165.1 uncultured Solibacteraceae bacterium
CGCGACTGGCGATGGCACGAATGCTTTACAATCCGCCGAATTTTCTGGTGCTGGACGAGCCCACGAACCACCTCGATCTGGCTACCAAGGAGATGTTAGTGGACGCGCTGCATAACTTCGAAGGCACCATGATTTTCGTCTCGCACGATCGTACTTTTCTGCGCGGACTCAGCTCGCGCGTGCTGGAACTGGGCGGCGAAAGCGGGCGCGAGCGGACGCCGGTGGTGTACCCGGGCACGTATGCGGAGTACGTCGAAAAGATGGGTCACGAAGCGCCGGGGATCTTCGCGTAAGGGGTCATAAATCCTCCCGCAGAAGCGGCCCCGTGCAGAGATCGTTCACTATCGAGTGTGCGCTCCACTCGAACCACAGATCGAAAGCCCTCAGGTCGCGCCGCTCGGGCCACGAGGAGGGCTCGCGATACCAGCCGTCGAGTTGTTCCTCAAAGATTTGGCGGCACACCTTCGCGAGGCTCCTGCGGATTTCTTTCTCGCTCTGGCACTGGCGAATCAGATATACGTCCGGATCGTCCTGAAGGTCTTTGAGGGTCAAATGGGCGCTGGTGGGATCGGCCGCATGAAGCCAGTCCAGGAAGCGCTGCCCGGGCTTCACCACGATGGCTGTGCGATTAATGCAGAACATGTTCCGAACGCTCCCTCACGGCCTCGGTTCAGTGAGAGACTTATTACTTCTTGATCACCGTCAGCGTGACCGCCGAGGCGTATTGCTTCGAATGATGCACGGCGTTGTGCGCGACTACTCCCTTCGTTTCGTCGTAGTTATTGCCGCCGGTGTTCATGTTACGATCGAATCGTGGGAAGTTACTGCTGGTTACCTCGATCCGGATGCGATGGCCGGCGGGGAAGTAATTGCTCGTAGTCATGGGCTGTAAGTTAATCTTATAAATCTTGCCGGCCTCCATCCACACTGGCGGCCGCTCGTAACCCTCGCGATACCGCAGCCGTTGGATAGTCTCGTCCAGATTATAGGCCGTGCCATCGGGGTAGACGTCGATCAGCTTCACGGTAATGTCTGTGTCCCTTGCGTCGGACGATACGTAGAGGGTAGCTTCAATCGGGCCGCTGGCTTCCATCGCCTCTTTTAACGGCTCCGACGTGTAGACCAGAATGTCGGGGCGGGCCTCCATCTTGCGCTGATCGTAGGCGCCGCCGCTGACGGCGTTGCCGGTGCAACAGACGTTACCGCCATAGGATGTGACGGGGTTCATGGGGTCGTAGGTGAAGGAATCGGGGTTGTCGGCGCCCGGCACCGCCGCCGCCAGCGCGCCGTCGCCGCTCAAAGTGTTAGCCTTGCCGCCGCTCGCCAGGTAGAGCGTCATGGGCTGCGCTCCCGCCGGCGGCCAGGTGCCGGATGACTGCCACTTATTCATCCCCATGGTGAAGTAACGCACCTTCGGCATGGTTTCGAGTACGTGATTGTCTTCGCCCTTTAAGAAATGGTCGAACCAGCCGTAAGTCAACTCATCGTAATCCAGGCGGGCGTCGCCCATGCTCCGTTCACCGACCACAGTATTCTCAGTGGCCCGCTTATAGGCGCAGTGTAGCGTGGGCGCGATCACTGCATACTGTTCATTGGCGATATCCGGCCGGGCCGTCTTACGCACGTGATTATAGGCGGCCAGGTTAGGGCCGATCGATACGTCGTACCAGGACATAAACCAGAAACCGGGCACATTGATCGGCATGTTATCGTGCCACAGCCCGCCGCGATACCAGGCAGGATCGTTGGGCGTGCGCTTGATCATGGCGCCGCCGGTGGAGACTTCCATACGGTCGGCGTAAATGCCGGTGGGACCATCCACCGACTTGATGATGTCCATCACCGGCAGATGAGTCAGCGCCTGGGACCAATCGACCGGGGGCATTTGCGGCGCGAGGTCGAACATCCTGGAGGCTTCGATCAGGTCGGCCTGCGAAGTGTTGGGCGGAAACATGGGCCGCACCTGGTTCTGTTCGCCGTAAATCCAACTGGCGAAGAGCATCTGGAACGCGCCGCCGCGGTACCAGTTGCCCTGTTCATAGTAAGGGCCCACGCGGCCGACGCCGGCGCCGAAGCCTTGCGGGATCATGGCGGCGAACGCCGGATTGCCCTGCGCAGCGACGCCCAACTGCCACTCCGCGGTCGACGAGCAGCCGATGGTGCCGACTTTGCCGTTGGACCACGGCTGCGAGGCCATCCAGGTCAAGGCGTCACTGCCATCGGTGAGCGGCGCGCCCAGAATGTCGTACAGGCCCTCGGAGAAAAAGTGGCCGCGCTCGTTCATCTCCACATAGGCGTAGCCGCGCTTCACCGCCGCCAGTTCCGCGGCCATATCGCGCGGCAGTCCGTTGCGAACGTCCCAGAAATTGAAGTTATAAGGAGTGCGCACAAAGATGATGGGATATTTCCGGGACGTGTCCTTGGGGCGGTAGATGTCAGTGGCCATGCGTTTGCCGTCGCGCATGGGCACCATCACTTTGCGGTCGATGATGGCCAGCGATTCCAGCTCTTCTTCGGTGGAGCTGCGCTTGGCGCGGTCTTCCTTGGTCAGCGGGCGGCCCTGTTGCGCCTGCGCGGCGACGATAAGGGTGATGGCCATTCCACCGGCAATGGCGGCGAGGGTGAATTTCGGGATACGCATTGGGAATAGTTTATAACAAGCTGTCAGCTATCAGCTTTCAGCATCTCTGACGCGCTTGTGGCGCAATCAATGGAGTCTGAAACTTGAGAAGCTAAGTGGGGCAGGTTGGCAAGCTGCGGCGGGTTGGTAACCCGCTCGGAGGCCGATTGCCAATCGGCCGCAGGATGCCATCCTTCCCCACTTTGCCAACTAGGAATCAACAACTTATGGAGGAGTCTGGGCCGGCCAAGAGCTAAGAGCCAAAAGCTAAAAGCTCCTCAAAAATATACCCCGAAATCTTTTTGCAGAATCAGCGCCACCGTGCCGCGGAGACGCGCCATGCCGTCTTCATGCGCGGGGTCGATCCGCGGCATGCCTCCGCCGGGCAGCACCTGGGCGCGCACTTCCGCTTCGATGATCGGGCCGAAGCGGTTCCACGACCTTGTTAGGTCGCCGACCACCACGATGCGTTCCGGCGCCAGGCCCGCTACAATCATCCGCATGCCGCGGCCGAGGTACTGCGCCATGGTCTCCAGCGCCTTGGCGGCGCGCACGTCACCCTGATCGGCGCGGCTCAACAGATCCACGAACGTAAGGCCTGAGGGAGCGGCTCCCGACTCTCCGTAATAATTCAGCGCAGC
>CAZARO010000882.1:0-3254 GCA_964487165.1 uncultured Solibacteraceae bacterium
CCGTGATTCCTTACCTGGACCAATTCCTGGGCATCAGTTACCTGCACAAAGCCGCCATGGACAACGACGTCTTCCACAATCCCGGCGAGCGGTGCCTGTTTCCCATGAGTCCGCAAGCCCGGTATACGCAAACCGCCAGTTCCAAGAAAGCCGTGAAGTATTTTCTCTCCTACCTGGAACAGAAGCCCGACGCGCTCGATGTGAAGTGGCTCCTCACCCTGGCATACATGACCATGGGAGAGTACCCGCAGGGCGTTCCGCCCAAGTATTTGTTGCCGCCGTCCGCCTTCACCTCCTCCGAGAGCATCGGCCGCTTTATCGACGTGGCCCCGCAGTGCGGCCTGAATTTATTCGCCATGGCGTCGGGCGTCATCGTCGACGATTTCGCCAACAACGGACTCTTCGACGTGGTCATGTCCACCCAGGGCGCCTGCGCACCGATGCACTATTTTCATAACAACGGCGACGGGACCTTTACCGACCGGGCGGCGAAGGCCGGCCTCTCCGGCCAGATGGGCGGGCTGAATCTGGTGCAGACGGATTACAACAACGATGGATGCCTGGACATTCTGGTCTTGCGGGGAGCGTGGGAGCACGTAGGCCAGCGCAAATCGCTTCTGCGGAACAACTGCGACGGGACCTTCACGGATGTTACGAAGGCGAGCGGCCTGGCCGTGCCGGCAACCAACACCCAAACCGCGGTCTGGGCCGACATCGATAACGACGGCTTTCTGGATTTGTTTGTGGGCAACGAGAGCGGGCCGAGCCAACTGTTCCGCAATAAAGGGGACGGAACCTTCGAGGACATATCCCATGCTGCCGGCATCGACCGGGTGGCATTCACCAAGGCAGTGGCCGCGGCCGACTACGACAACGACGGATACGTCGATTTCTACGTCTCCAATGCGAACACCGAAAACTTTCTATATCACAACAATCACGATGGGACCTTCACCGAGGTGGCGCAGCAGGCAGGCGTGCCGGGACCGGGAAGGACTTTCGCCGCGTGGTTCTTCGATTATGACAACGATGGCTGGCCCGACCTGTTTATGGCCAGCCTCTACCCCTCGGTAGATGAGACCGTCCGGACTTATCTGAACCTTCCTCACAACGCGGGCACCCTGAAGCTATATAAGAACCTGGGAAACGGCACCTTCCGCGACGTGACCAAAGAGACGGAACTGGACCGCGTCTACATGCCCATGGGAGCGAATTTCGGGGATGTCGACAACGACGGCTTTCTGGACATCTATCTCGGCACGGGAAGCCCGTCGTACGGCTCGGAGGTGCCCAACGTCCTGCTCCACAACAAGGACGGGAAGCGCTTCGTGGATATTACCGCTTCCTCCGGCACGGGTGAGTTGCACAAAGGACATGGCGTCTCCTTTGTGGACCTGGATTACGATGGAGACGAAGATATCGTCACCTCGATTGGCGGTGCGGTGCCGGGGGACAGCCACGCCATGCGCGTATTCGAGAATCCCGGCAACGCCAACGACTGGATCAGCCTGAAACTGGTGGGCGTGAAGGCCAACCGGGCGGCCATTGGAGCGCGCATCAAAGTCAGCGTGAAGAACGCGGGGCAGGGAACGCGCGCGGTCTATCGCACGGTGGGCAGCGGCGGTTCCTTCGGGGCCTCGCCGTTGCAGCAGCACATCGGGCTGGGCAAGTCGGCGCAGATTGAGACGCTCGAAATCTGGTGGCCTGGAGGCGGTAAGACGCCGCAGTCCTTTTCCAACGTGGGCAAGAACCAGTTCCTCGAAGTCAAAGAGTCCAGCCCGGATTATACGAAACTCGACCGCCGTCCGTACCGCCTGGGAGGCGCCAAACGGGCCGCCACGGCAGGGATTCGGAAATGATTCCGGCAGGCCGCGCCAGGCCGATTACCAATCGGCCGCAGTATGCCTTCCTGCCCCACAACACCTGCTCAACGGAACTCTAAGACACGAGGCTTAAACAGGGGGATTTCGAGGCATACCACGAACCTGCGCAAGGTCCGCGGCTCAGTCATGCTGGCCGTCCCGCCTGCTCTGGGCCAGAGAGGATTCAGAGGCGGTGGGGCGCCGGAGGCTCAGGCATGCTGGCCGTCCCGCCTGCTCTGCTGGAGGTGCTGCAGCTGCGGGCGGGGGCGACGGTTGGCATCGCGATCAAAAGCGGGCGGCTGGTCGTGGAGCCGCAGCGGCGGCCGCGCTACACTCTGGACGAGTCGCTGGCGAAATGCAATCGCCAGGCCGGCGCCGTAAAGCGGACCGGGAGTGGCTCGATGCCAGGCCGGTTGGCCGCGAGCTCATCTGATGAAACGCGGCGAAATCTGGCTCGTCGCGCTTGATCCTTCGCAAGGGCACGAGCAAGAGGGCCGCCGACCGGTCCTGATCGTGTCGCCGAAAGCTTTCAACGGACTACCAAGGTGCCCGTCGTTCTTCCCATCGCGAGTGGCGGAAACTCCGTGCGCATGGCGGGTTTCTCGGTGTCCCTCGCGGGCGCTGGGACCAAAACTGCCGGCATCGTCCGCTGCGATCAGCCTCGTGCCCTCGATCTCGGCGCTCGCGGGGGCAAAAAGCTGGAAAGCGTTCCCGATGCCATCATGGACGAAGTGCTGGCGAGACTGACGCCCATCTTTGAGTGACCCCGGCCGCCCTCACCCAAACACCATATTCGAGGGCGTCACGTGCATCTTCCGGCACCAGTCGAGATACAGCCGCGCGTAACTGGCGGTGATGTAATCCTGTTCGGCGAAGCCCATGCGCCGCGCCATGCGATCGATCCAGGCGGGCGCGCCCTCCAGTTCGAGGTAGGTGCCTACCGGTGTCTCATCGAGTGTGGCCACGCCCGCGCCGCGTTCCAGGCGATACTCGGTGCGATGCTTCTCGTAGCGGAAGACCGGGCGATACCCCAGGCGCTCGAAAATCGCGCCCATGGTGGCAGCGTCGGTGACGGCCAGTTCCAGTTCTTCCCGCGATTTGTATTTGGCCACCGCCGGCCGGCCCTTATAAGTTACGGTGATCAGGCCGCCGGCCAGGCGCACGCGCAGCAGCGTCGACGCCCGCCGCAGCGCGAACCCGGGAGTATCGAAAATGACGTTGCTTTCGAACACCCGCCGGCGCGACACCGCGAAGCCGGCAGTGCGCAGCAACTTGCGCGCACTCCGCACGTCGGGCACCGCCAGTTTGATTTCCGTTTCAGTTGGACCGTGAGCCATGTTAGTTCCCGTTATACGGCGTGAAACGAGGATTTTGTTCTCGTTGTGTCGGCAA
>CAZARO010000883.1:0-3251 GCA_964487165.1 uncultured Solibacteraceae bacterium
ACAAAGTCAAAACCGGAGGGCACAGAGGTGGCAGAGGCCACAGAGGCGCGATCCTTTGGGAGATCGGCGTCTCAGCGCCTTCGGTTCGCGAGAATCGTCGCGGCTTCCGAAGATTCTAGCCGTTAGTAGTGCAGAGACACAGAGAAGAACCAAAGTCAAAACCGGAGAACAGTGGGGGCAGAGTCCACAGAGGGTGACAAGGTCGACTGCGAGATGGACGGGGCCTATCGCTGCGCGCAAATGGAGAGCGAAGAAATCCAAGATATTATAAGTTGTCGGCCCGGTTCGCCATGCCTCCCATTCCCGCATCGCTCGAAGCCTTGCTTTCGAACCTCATCGACTATGCCGGGCTGTATCCGCCGGCGGCGCTTCCTCTCCGCGACGTAGCCGAGAAATATGCCGCCTATCGCGCGTCGGCGGATGGCTGGATGTTGAATCGCGTGGTACTGCCGTCCACCAGGCTTGCCGAAGCACCCCTGGGCGAGAGCTGGCGCGTCAGCCTGCTGGTGGATGGCGAGCCCGGCGAACTGCCGCCGCAGGTAGAAACGCTCGAAACCAGGCTGGCGCATCGCCTGTCGCTGCCGACTTATTGCGAAGCGCCGTTGGAGCAGGTGACCGGCGCGTTCGCGAAAGTGCGCACCGGCGGACTCACGCCCGACGCCATCCCCTCCGCCGAAACGATCGCCGATTTCCTGGCGCGCGCGGCCGCGCGGCGCCTGCCTTTCAAGGCGACGGCCGGTCTGCATCATCCTATTCGCTCGCTTCGCCCGCTGACCTATGCGGACGACAGCCCGCGCGCCGTAATGCACGGGTTCGTCAACGTGTTTGTTGCCGCGGCCTGCGCCTGGCACGATGTGGACCGCGACGTTCTCGTCGAAGTGCTCCGCGAAGAAGATCCGCGCGCGTTCGCATTTGACGATGACGAATTGCGATGGCGCGGCCTCCGCCTGTCGACCGCTCAAATTCGCACCGCCCGCCGCGATTTCGCGCACAGTTTCGGCTCCTGCTCGTTCGAAGAGCCGGTCGCCGACCTGCGCGCCCTAGGGTACCTGCCATGATCGACCGCACACATGACCCCGAACTGCGCAGTTGGGTGGAATCCGCCAACCAGCCCGGTTGCGATTTTCCCATCCAGAATCTGCCCTTCGCTACGTTTCGCCACTTTCCCGGCACCCACGTAGGCGTGGCCATCGGAGACCGCCTGCTGGATGTGACGGAGGCATTACAGATCCGGTCGATGGGTGGGTTGATGGCCATGCCCAAAGCCGCCCGGGCAGACCTGCGCCGCGAAATCCAGGAGCTGCTGGTGAGGCACGCCCCCGCCATCGACGCCTGCATGATGCCCCTGGCGGACGCCGAACTGCTGCTGCCCTGCGAAATCGGCGACTATACCGATTTCTACGCCTCCATCCACCACGCCACCAACGTGGGCAGCATGTTCCGGCCCGATAATCCGCTGCTGCCGAATTATAAGTGGCTGCCGGTGGGGTACCATGGGCGAGCCTCGTCGATCGTGGTGAGCGGGACGGGCGTGCGGCGTCCCTGGGGGCAGGCGGCCGAGCATCCCGGCGGCCCGCCATCGTTCGCGCCCACCCGGCGGCTGGACTACGAGTTGGAGGTGGGCGCGTTCCTCGGTCCCGGAAACGCGGCGGGCGATCCCATTCCGGCGGCGCAGGCCGGCGACCATCTTTTCGGAGTCTGTCTGCTCAACGACTGGTCCGCGCGCGACATCCAGGCGTGGGAGTACCAGCCGCTGGGGCCGTTTCTAGCGAAGAATTTTGCCACCTCGATTTCGCCCTGGGTGGTGACCATGGAGGCGCTCGAACCCTTCGGCCGCGCGCCCGAACCGCGCCCGCCATCCGACCCGCAACCGCTGCCGCACCTGCGTGCCGAAGCCGACGGCGCCTACGAGATCACGCTCGAAGTCTGGCTTCGTTCGGCGCGCATGGCCGAGCCCGTCCGCGTGAGCCGCTCGCACTTCGCCGCCCTGTACTGGACGCTTTCCCAGATGGTGGCGCATCACACCTCCAACGGCTGCCCGTTGCGCCCCGGCGACCTGATCGGCAGCGGAACGGTGTCCGGTCCGGAGAAGGAAAATCGCGGCTGCCTGCTGGAGGTGGCTTGGCGCGGCACGGAACCGTTGCAACTTCCCACCGGCGAAGTCCGGAAATTCCTGGAGGACGGCGACGAAGTCACGCTGCGCGGCTGGTGCGAGGCTCCGGGATACCGGAGGATCGGGCTGGGGGAA
Source organism: uncultured Solibacteraceae bacterium (assembly GCA_964487165.1). Classification (GTDB taxonomy): domain Bacteria; phylum Acidobacteriota; class Terriglobia; order Bryobacterales; family Bryobacteraceae; genus PALSA-129. The sequence goes on from CAZARO010000883.1 coordinate 2,249, forward strand.
TGCCGCGGAAAAGTTCTGCCGGCCGTCCAGGAAACGTGAAGCTGGGCTGGGCGTTTGGGTATCTAATAGGAACAGGAGATACGATGCCCGCTTTTGTTTACGATATCGACCCGACGCATTCCAGCGCGCACTTCTCGGTGCGCCATCTGATGATCAGCAACGTGAAGGGTGAATTCACCAAAGTATCCGGGACGGTGACTTTTGACCCGGACGACCCGAAGGCATCCAAGGTAGAGGCAACTATCGACGTAGCCTCGCTGCACACTCGCGACGAACAGCGCGACGGCCACCTCAAGAGCGCCGAGTTCTTCGACGCGGCAAAGTTTCCCGAAATCAAATTCGTGAGCAAGAGCGTCGAGCCTGACGGGCATGATGAATATGTGGTAAAGGGCGAGTTGACAATCCATGGCGTCACCAAGGAAGTGGCGTTGCAGGTGGAAGGTCCTACGCCCCCGGTGAAGGATCCGTGGGGCAATATGAAAGCCGGCGCCGCGGCCACCACCAAGATTGACCGCCGGGACTTCGGCCTGACGTGGAACGCGGCGCTGGAAACCGGCGGCGTGATGGTGGGCGACGAAATCAAGATTAACCTGGAACTGGAGTTGACCCGCCGCGCCGCTTAAAGTTACTGGAACAAATAAATGTCCGATCTTATCTATCTCGTGGCGAGCGGCGATTTACGGCCGTCCGCCAACCGCATGTGCTGGGAGGCCCAGCACCAGGCGGAACAAGCGGTCATGGAGGCCATCCGCCGCGAAGGCCGACAGATCGAGCGCGCGCACCCCTACGATGAGGCGCGCGGCCATGGTTTTATCGATAGCCAGAAGCATGGCAACCTGATATTTCGCAACATCCCCTCGGACGCTCCCCTGGTGGTGTGCGAAGCGGTCTGGCAGTACAGCCATCACGTGCTGCCAGGCCTCGTCGGCCACCGCGGCCCCATCCTCACGGTGGCCAATTGGAGCGGCCAATGGCCCGGGCTGGTGGGGATGCTAAATCTCAA
>CAZARO010000884.1:0-3250 GCA_964487165.1 uncultured Solibacteraceae bacterium
GAATATTCACCACAGAGACGCAGAGACACGGAGGAAAACAAAGTCAAAACCGGAGAACACAGAGGTGGCAGAGGTCACGGAGGCGCGTTCCTCCGAAAGATCAGCGTCTCAGCGGCTTCGGTTCGCCATAATCGCCACGGCTGGCGAAGTTTCGGTCCAACCAAAATCACCACAGAGACGCAGAGACACGGAGGAAAACAAAGTCAAAACCGGAGAACACAGAGGTGGCAGAGGTCACGGAGGCGCGTTCCTCCGAAAGATCAGCGTCTCAGCGGCTTCGGTTCGCCATAATCGCCACGGCTGGCGAAGTTTCGGTCCAACCAAAATCACCACAGAGACGCAGAGACACGGAGGAAAACAAAGTCAAAACCGGAGAACACAGAGGTGGCAGAGGTCACGGAGGCGCGTTCCTCCGAAAGATCAGCGTCTCCGCCGCTTCAGCTCGCGAGAATCATTACGTCCCCGTCACTACGCCGCCATCCACGCTGAGGACGGCGCCGCTAATGAACGACGCCGCGTCGGAGGCCAGCCAGACGTAAGCGTTGGCGACGTCCGCCGGCTCGCCCAGCCGACCAACGGGCGTATGGCCGATCATGGTCGCCAGCACCTTTTCGGGCATCCCTTTCGTCATATCGGTAGCGATAAAGCCGGGCGCCACGGCGTTGACCCGGATGTGAAACTTGCCCAGCTCGCGCGCCCACACGCGCGTCATGCCGATCACCCCGGCCTTCGAGGCGACGTAATTCGTCTGGCCGAAATTCCCATAGAGGCCGACCACGCTAGAGGCATTCAGGATCACGCCGCCGCCCGACGAAACCATGCGCGGAGCCACGGCGCGCGTACAGACAAAAACGCCCTTCAGATTCACCCCCACGATGGCATCGAACTGCTCATCGCTCATTGTGCCGGTGAGCGCTCCGTCCTTATATTTGATGAGCTGGCCGTCGCGAATGATTCCAGCGTTGTTCACCAGCACGTGGATGGCGCCCCATTGGGCCATGGTTTCTTCCACCGCGGCCTCCACCTGCGCGGCATCGGTGACATCCACCTTGCGGAAGAGGCCGCCAGGAAGGGGCTCGCCGTCGCGCACGTCCCACGACGCCACGCGGCAACCCTCCGCGGAGAAGCGCTCCGCGGTGGCCTTCCCGATACCGGCCGCGGCGCCAGTAACAATTACCACCTTATTGTCTAGTCCTGTCTCGATCATGACTTTTTCCATGATCGCAGAACCGAAACAAGGTACACTTCTCTTTTTGTGAGAATCAGGTTTTGTGAGAATCAGGTTTTGCGAGAATCAGGTTTTGCGAGAATCAGAAACGAGGTGCGCGTTTGACCATTCTCCGTACGCTGCTGGTGTTGGCCGGCAGTTGCAGCGCGCTGCTGGCGCAGGGCAACTATGAGGTGCAGGTTTACGGCAGCGAACTGGTTCCGCCCAGCCGCACCATGGTCGAGCTGCATTCCAATTTCACCTTCGAAGGCTCCAAGACCGCCGTGGATGGAGTCCGTCCCGACGAGCACGCCCTGCATGAAACTCTCGAAATCACGCAGGGCTTTACAGACTGGTTCGAAGTCGGTTTTTATGTTTTTACCAGCTATCGCGGGCCCGAGGGTTACCAATGGGTGGGCGATCATATCCGCCCGCGCGTTCGCGCCCCCGAGGCATGGCACTGGCCGGTGAACGTGAGCATCTCCACCGAGATCGGCTACCAGCGCCGCTCCTACTCGCCGGATACCTGGACGTGGGAGATTCGGCCGATTGTCGACAAGCAGCTCGATCGCTGGTATTTCGGAGTCAATCCCGCGCTGGAGCGTGCATTCCACGGGCTGGACGTGCACCAGGGCGTGGCCTTCGCCCCGGCTTTCAAGGGGAGCTACGATGTCACCAAGAAAGTCACCCTGGGCATCGAATATTACGGCGACGTGGGAGCCCTCACCGGCTTCGATCCCTTGCACCAGCAATTGCAGGCGATTTACCCCGCGCTCGACCTGAACCTCGGCCCCAACTGGGAATTCAACTTCGCCCCCGGCTTCGGCCTCACCGGCAGCACCGACCATTTTCTGATCAAGATGATCATCGGCCGGCGCCTGAAGCTGGGGTCACGGTAGTTTTTCCGGCGCCTTGATCTGCCGCCAGCCCTCGCCGTTCAGCGATTCCAGGAACGCCAGCAGGTCGGCCTTCGCGGGCGCGTCCAGGAAGAAGGGCGCGATGCGCGAATCGAGGTACGGACCGGGCTGGCCGCCCTTGCGATAGAACTCGAGCACGTCATCCAGGGTCTTATATTTCCGGTCGTGCATGTAGGGGCCGGTACGGGCCACTTCGCGCAGCGTGGGCACCTTGAACTTGCCGTCGTCGCGGCGCTTGCCGCTGATCGCCGCCAGGCCAAGGTCGGGCGTCTTCAGGGCCGGATCGATGCCCAGGCTGGCGAACTTCTCGTCGGTGAAATTGAAGCCGGAGTGACATTCCGAGCACTCGCCGGTGCGCTCGAAGATCTGCAGGCCGCGCTTCGCCTGCGATGTCAGCGCCTGCTTGTCCCCTTTCAGGAAGCGGTCGTAAGGTGAGTTGCCGGAAAGGATGGTCCGCTCGAAAGACGCGATGGCCTTGGTGATGCGGTCGTAGGTGACTTTGGAATCTCCGAAGGCCCGCCCGAAGAGCGCCGCATACCCCGGGATTTTCGCTATGGCGCCGGCCGCCGCTTCTTTCGTGGTGCCCATTTCGATGGGGTTGGTGACAGGCCCGGCGACCTGGTCTTCCAGCGTGGTGGCGCGCCCATCGTAGAACTGGCTTCGCCCGTAGGCGCGATTGATGAGCGTGGGCGCGCGCCGCGGAAGAGGTGTGCGGGTGACGCCTAGGGGAGCCGGTTCGCCGCCGGTAAACGCGTGCTCCGGCGGGTGGCAGGTGGCGCACGAAACCGTTCCGTCAGCCGAAAGGCGGGCATCGAAAAACAGGTAGCGGCCCAGTTCGACACGCGCCGCCGAGTATGGGTTGTCGGTGGGCCATGGCACGGGCGGCAATCCGAGCGGGGGCTTGGGAGGCGTCTCCTGCGCCGCCAGAATTACCGGCACGGCCATGAGGGCGAATGCACAGAAGGCGAGTTCGCGGCGGAGGGCAGGCCCCGGCATCAACCCCAATTCTACAATTCGGAGCCCGGTTGCGTAACCAGCCGTCGTTCGTAACCCACCCGGGCCGAGTTCCACTCGGCCGCAGGATGCCATCCCAATGTCACTTACATTGCCGGAAAGCTGGGATTCT
>CAZARO010000885.1:0-3249 GCA_964487165.1 uncultured Solibacteraceae bacterium
GCAAAATTCGAAGAACCGCTTGCTAGCGCGCGCGGCTCGGAATGGCGCCTCTGTGTTTGCCAGAGCCTACCGAGCCGCGACCGCGAGGGAGCGGTCGATGAGCCGAATATTGCAACTCCCTCACACGTGTCCGACAATCGAGGTGGTCTGAAATCCCACGATTTGTGAGAGGTGCTTTTGTCTGCATTTGCATATCCAGCAAAGTTCACCACCGGCGGCGATGGCCGCGTCCCGGTGGAATTCCCGGATCTCGCGTGCGTCGCCACGGATGGTAAGGACCAACGCGAAGCCCTGGAAGAGGCCATGGACGCGCTCGGCTCCGACATGTCGATTCGCTTGTCCCGCCATGAAGACATCCCCACGGCTTCCGCTCCCAGGCGGGGCCAGCGTCTGGTGCCCGTGCCATTGTGGCTCGCGCCCAAATTGGCTCTCTATCTGGCCATGTGCGATCGAGGCATTAGCAATTTGGAGTGATGGTCGAAGTCCGCGACGCCCTCAAGCCTCTCCGCGGCCCACTTTGCCCGCGAAACTCCGATAGGTATACACAAAGTAACTCGCCGTCAACAGCAGGCCGGGGATGAACCAATAGAGGCCGATTCGCAGCCCGTAAGGCGCGGCGGCGGCGTTGGCGACGGTCAGGGACAAGGCCGGGTCGCCTGTCGAAGGCAGCACCAGGGGATACAGCCCGAACGCCACGCTGGTCAGCATGCCGAGTAGGAACAGGCAGGAACAGAGAAAAGCATCGAGGCCTTCCCGTGATCCGCCGAGCATGCGCGCGCCCACCAGTCCCACCAGCGCCAGTACGGGGAAGACGTATCCCCACGGCCGTTCGGCGAAGCTGGTTTTCAGATGGGGCTGCACCTGGAAACTCGCCAGCGTGATGGCCGCTACCGCCGCGGCCAGGGCCCACCACACGCGCGCGGCAACCAGTCGCGCGCGCTGGTGTACGTCGCCCGCGGTCTTGAGCGCGACCCACAACGCCCCATGCACCGTCAGCGCCAGCAGCGCAGCCACCGCGATCAGCAGTGTGTACCAGTCGAGGATGCCGGCGTTCCGGCCGGCGGCGAAATCGGTCCACAGCGGCAGGAAAAACTCGCCCGAGCCATCGAGCGGCACGCCGCGCACCACGTTGCCCAGCGCCGCGCCGAAGAAAATCGCCAGCAAGCCGCTGGCGGCGGCGAACACCACGTCCCAGAGCGGCTGCCATACCAGGCTGCGGAGATGATTGCGGAATTCGATGGCGATTCCGCGCAGAATCAGCAGCCACAGCACCATCATCAGCGGCAGGTAGAAGCCGCTGAAACTCGACGCATAGAGCGCCGGGAAGGCGAAATAGAGCGTGCCGCCGCCGGCAATCAGCCAGACTTCGTTACCGTCCCACACCGGGCCGATGGACGCCAGCACGGCGCACCGCTCCGCCTCGTTGCGCGCCACGAAGAGATGAATCACTCCCGCGCCCAGGTCAAAGCCGTCCAAGACCACGTACAGCGCGATCATCGCCGCTACCAGACTGAACCAGACTGTTTCCATTTGCAGTGCCTCAATTCGCGGCGGCGTGCGCCGGACCCTCGTCGATTTCCCGGCACACCAGGAACAGGCCGAGCATCGCCAAAATGGTGTACATTCCCATGAATCCCAGGAGCGTGAATATGGCGTTGCCGGCCGAGACATGCGGGGACACGCCTGCCGGGGTCCGCATGATGCCATAGATCAGCCACGGCTGCCGCCCCATTTCGGCGGTCACCCAACCGGCCGTTGTAGCGATATACGGAAACGGCAGCAGGAGCATCAGCATCCACAGCAGCGGGCGCTGCCCGTAGAGCTTGCCGCGCCACAAGCTGAAGGCCGCCAGCGCCATGGCGCCGACGAAAAGCGTTCCCAGCCCCACCATGATGTGATAGCTGAAATACAGGATGGGGATGTTGTCGGGCCAGAGATCCTGCGGAAACGCGTTCAGCCCTTTCACTTGCGCGCCCCAGCGCTGGTAGGTCAGGAAACTCAGCGCGCGCGGCACGATGAGCGGATTGTCGAGGCGGCGCTGGTCGACGTCGGGTTGCCCAAGGATGGCCAACCCCGCGCCGTTCGCGGTCTCGAACAGCCCTTCCATGGCGGCCAGGGTCGGAGGCTGCAGCAGGGCGATGTTCTTGCCCTGGCCATCGCCGGTCGGGAAAATCATGAGGCACGTGGAGATGGTGCCGGCGATCACGCCCAGGCGGACGAACGTGCGGCCGAAATCCTCATGGCGCCGCGTGAGCAGGTAGAAAGCGCCGATCGAAGCCATCACGAAGCTGGCCGTCACCACCGACCCGATCATGTTATGCAGGTATTGCCAGAAGATCCACGGGTTGAGCAGCAATCCCCAGAAACTGGCCAGCAGGATCTCGCCGTGCGGGCCCAATTGGTAACCGGTGGGATGCTGCATCCACGCGTCCGTGGCGATGATGAAGAAGCCCGAAAGCCATGAGCCGGCGAAGACCAGGAAGGCCGCGAACCAGTGCGCTTTCGGCCCCAGACGCTTTTCGCCGAACAGGAATACGCCCAGGAAACTGGATTCGAGAAAAAAGGAGAACACGCCTTCCATGGCCAGCGTCTGCCCGATCACGCCGCCCGCGGCGCGGGAAAAGCGCGCCCAGTTGGTGCCGAACTGAAACTCCATGGGGATGCCGGTGACCACCCCGAGGGCGAAGTTAACGGCGAAAATTCTGGTCCAGAAACGGGCCGCGTGGTTGTAATGTTCCTCGCCGGTGCGGAGAGCCAGAGTTTTGAGCACCAGGATCAGCAGCGCCAGCCCCATGGTCAACTGCGGGAACAGGTAGTGAAACGTAATGGTGAACGCGAAATGGAGTCGATGAATGGTGAGGGCGTCCATGTCAGCTCCTTCCATCTTCGCGCACTGCGAGAGGGCCGAGTACCACTCGGCCATGCGGGCTGAAGCCCGCGCCACCCGTGGGGTGGGCTTCAGCCCGCCAGTGAGCAAATGGCCAAACTCCAGGCCGAGTACCACTCGGCCGCAGGATGCCATCCTGCCCCACGGAACACGCTTACAGCGAGCGGTGCTCGAATGCTTCGCGGCCTGGCGCGCAGCGCTGGAGCGCCTCGCGTACCTCGCGCGCCGTCTGGTATCGCATGGCGGCATCGGGTTCCAGCAATCTCTCGACAATCGGACCCAATCCCGAGGGCAGCGCCGGCGGATTCCTGGACCCGTGGACGGGCAGTGCTCCAGTGGCCAATTCGTGCAGGACCACCCCC
>CAZARO010000886.1:0-3247 GCA_964487165.1 uncultured Solibacteraceae bacterium
GGCGAACCACTGACCGTGGTAAGCGTCTTCGAGCGCGACCGGAAACTTCTGGAATACCTGGACGGCGCCGGCATACGTCCCGGCGTCCACCTGGAATTGATGTCCTCCGCCCAGGGCCTGGAAGTGCGCCGCGGACGAAAGAGAATCCGGCTGGAGCCGGCCGTGGGTTCCAAGATCTGGGTGAAAAATCGCTCCACCGTGGAGTAGCCGGACACACCGGGATCTGAGCCGGAGAAATCCCGAGGTTCAGATGCGCTGGAAACTTACTCCGTCTTGGAGTAGTAATACGTGTACTTGCTGTACAGCTCCGAGGCGCGCGCGCCGTTGGCCACGATGCCGAGCACGTTGTTCTCGCACAACGATTGCATGGCGCGAGTCACGTTGTCGAAAGTGGTCGAGCCGATCTTCACTACCAGGATAGCGCCGTCTGCCAGGGTGGCAAGCAGGTTGGCATCGGCCGAAAAGAGCAGCGGCGGGGTATCGAAAATCGACCAGTTGAAAGTGCGCGGCAACTCTTCGAAAAGCGCTTTCACCTGCCGCATATTCAGCAGTTCCAGCGGATTTTTCACTGCCGAGCCGGCCGGCAGCAGGTACAGATTCATGCCCTCCACTTTGCGTAGCGCCTCGGCGAAGGTGCATTGTCCCGCCAGGTAATCGGAAATTCCAGGAGAGCGTTTGATCTGGAACAGATTGTGGATGATGGGGCGTCGCAAATCGAAATCGCCCAGCAGTACCGAACTCTCCGTCAACTGGGCTTCCGCCAGTGCCAGGTTGACCGCGGTGAAGGTCTTGCCTTCGGCCGGCGAGGGGCTGGTGACGATGGCGGTATGCAGGGGCTGGAGCGTCTGCAGATGGTTCAAGCGGGTGCGCAGCGTGCGGAATTCTTCCGCCGGAGTTTCGTGCGAGTTGTTGAGGTCCAGCAGATGGGATTCGGGCGCCGGGTCGAACTTCACCACCGACACATCGGCAAGGATGCCGGGGTGAATGTTCAGCCGAACGGTGGGGGCCGCGCTGAGGCTCATGGGCAGAAACTCGAGCGGAACTTCCGGGCGGGCCGGCGGCTGGTCCCCGGGCATTCCACCCATTTCGGCCCGGCGCAAAGCATCGTGTACTCGGCTCATCTCTTCTCCAGTTGACGCCAGAGCGTCAAGTCTCCAGTGGACGCCAGGGCGTCGAATCTCCAATGACGCCGAAGCGTCGAATCTCCAACCGCGCTAACGCGTCGTCCCCTAGACCTGCGGCAGGATGACGTAGTGGTAATACATCGCGCCGCTCATCAATATCGACCCGATGATCAACGCGCTCGACCATGCCAGCCAGGCGAGGCGCCGCTTCCGCCGCACCAAAAGGGCATTTTCCAGCAGCGGAATGCTGCTCAGCACCGGAAGATTGGTATAAGCACGGACGTCCTTCAGATTCTTCAAGGTGGTGTTCTTGACTTCTTTAGCGCCGGCCAGCGCGATGCCAAAAACAAGACCGATTACTGCGCCCGCTCCCACGATCGCTCCGCGAACCGGCGAGTAGGGCTTTTCCGGCGTAATGGGGTTTTCGAGAATCTCCAGCTTCTCTCCGGCCGAATGTTCTTCCACCTGCTGCTGGTTCCCGGCGGACTCCCGCTTGGTGCTCAGGCTCTGGTACTCGTCCTTGGCCATCTGCAGTTCCCCATTGATCTGATTAAACTTCTGAATCACCTGCGGACTGGAACTGATCCTGTCCTGAACCAGTCTCTCTTCCTTCATCTGCTCCTCCAGGTTCTTCTCCAGGGAGAGGATCTGCTGGCCGGAAGCATTGATCTGGCCGCGGATGAGGACCTCGTCGCTTTTCAAAGTGTTCAACTGGCGGGCGGCTTCGCTGTTGATCACGGTCCTGGAAGTGCTTCCCGCCTGCGGGGCCGGCGTCTCGGTCCGTTCGAGCTCTTCCTTCTTGTCCTGCAGGGCCTTTAGCTGATCGTGGCAGCCCAGGACATCGGGATACTGGGGCTGATACCGGCGCTCCAGGGCCACACAGTCGGATTGTTTGCTGTTGATCTGCGACTCAATATTGATCAGGTTCTGGTTCTTGACCTGTTGATTGGGCGTGTTGACGGTCTGCGTCAGGCTGGCCTCGGCCTGGGTTTGCAGGTTCTTGTTGTTATTCAGGTTTGACTCAAGAAGCGATTGTCTCTGTTTTTCCTCGGAGATCCGCTGTCTGAGGGTGGCGATGCTGGCCTGCCGGGTCTGCACTTCCACGGTATTGGACTGGAAGTTATCCGGTAACCTGCCTTGGTTTTCGGACGTGAAGTTGGCCAGCTCCACCTGCTTCTGCTCCATCTTCTCCTTGGCATCTTTCACCAGGTCGTTGAACAGCGTACTGGTGTTGCTGGCGCTCTCGCGCTGCACCACCAGGTTCTTGCTTATGAACTCGCTCACCAGTTCCACCACTAGCTGCCGCGCCACGATTTTATCCGGATAGGTGAACACGATCTTGAAGGCCTGGGCGCCGGTGGCGCCTCCGCTGGTATCGTAGGCCTGGATTTTGACGTTCTTGCGGAAGGTCTCCTCGGCGACGTCTTCCACGGAGTAACGCGCCCGTTCCTTTTGGTACAAATTCAGCTTTTGAATCAGCAGGATCAGGTTGTCGCGGCCAAGAATTTCAAGGTTCAACTCCTGCAGCCTCTGCGCCATCTGGCCGGTCACCACGGAAGGCAGGAGGGTGGTGGACACCGAACTGGGCCGGATCTGCATGGAGGCGAAGCAAAGATACATGTCCGGCCAGAAGAAAGCCGCCACCACCGAGATCACCAGGCCGGCGAAAGTCGGCCCGATCACCCAGGAACGATAGCGGCGCAGGATGTCGATGTAATCCTCGATGTCAGGGGGACGCCGGGAAACGCTCACGAAATTTTGGGGAGCTGCCATGAGTACTTTCGATACCTCCGATTCTCTCGGGTTGCGGCCACGCCCGCGTCAGTTCACGATGACGTGATCCTTATCCTGCAGCAAAATATTCTTCTCCGGACTCTTGCCGCTGATCAGGTCTTTGTAATTTACCGTTATGAACAACTTGCCGTCGCGCAGAATCTTGATATGTTTCTTATCGGCGAAATCTTTGAAGCCGCCGCGCGCCGAGATGCCTTCCAGCAGGTGCGTGGGAATCACCAGATCCATGGCGCCCGGGGAAATGCCCTCGCCGTCGAAATAGACGTGTTTGCTGTGTACGCCGGTCACATTGATATTGCAGCGGGGAGTTTTCAACAGGCTGGCGGACG
>CAZARO010000887.1:0-3247 GCA_964487165.1 uncultured Solibacteraceae bacterium
AGCGCTGCAGGGAAGCCGGCCAGGGGGCCGGCGGGCCCAGAGGGCACCCCCGAGGCGTCCGCACTAATTATGCAGGTACGGCTCATAGGCGAATGTAAGTGACATTGGGATGGCATCCTGCGGCGACCCAGAGGGTGCCCCGGAATCGGCCAAGCGGGTTACCAACCCGCCGCAGGTTGCCAACTGTTGCCAACCTGCCCCACTTAGTACACCGTTCCAGAAATACGGTCTCGTATTTCGGCGGACCGCTCCCTGGCGGTCGCGGCTCTGAACGAGGCCGCACACTGAGCCGCGACCGCCAAGCCAGGGAGCGGTCCGCTTGGGTGTGTGTGGAGTACTTAGCTTCTCAAAGTTTCAGACTCCCTGGATAGCCGCAGGTGCGTCAGGAGCGCTGATCGCTCGCCGGCTTCCTCAGTTACAATCACAGGAGCCATGACGCTATCCGCGGGAACCCACCTGGGCCCGTACGAAATTCTTTCGCCGTTGGGCGCCGGGGGAATGGGCGAAGTGTGGAAGGCGCGCGACACGCGCCTCAACCGCATCGTGGCCATCAAGTCTTCCAAGACGGAATTCAGTGAGCGCTTCGAGCGCGAAGCCCGCGCCGTGGCCGCGCTCAACCACCCCAACATCTGCCAGCTCTACGACGTCGGTCCGAATTACCTGGTGATGGAGTTCGTGGAGGGCGCGCCCGTCGCACCGCCCGATTCCGCCCGCAAGCTCCTCGATCTCGCCGTACAGATTGCCGATGGACTGGCAGCGGCCCACGCGGCGGGCGTGATTCATCGCGATCTCAAGCCCGACAATATCCTCCTGACTCGCGACGGCCGCGTCAAGATTCTCGATTTCGGCCTCGCCAAGGCCGCCGCCTCTGCTACTTCCCCGGATGACGCCACCCGCACCGTCAACCTCACCGATCCCGGGTCCACTGTCGGCACAGTAGCGTATATGAGCCCTGAGCAGGCGCGCGGCAATGTTGAACTCACCATCCAGTCCGACCAGTTTTCTTTCGGCCTGGTGCTTTACGAGCTGGCCTCGGGCAAGCGCGCCTTCGAGCGCGGCAGCGCCGCCGAAACCATGACCGCCATCATCCGCGAAGACGCCGCACCGCTACCCGCAACCACCCCCGCGCCGCTCGGTTGGATCATCGAGCGCCTGCTTTCCAAAGATCAATCGGACCGCTACGATTCCACCCGCGATCTCTATCGCGAACTCCGGCATGCACGCGAACGTCCCTCCGAGGCTTCCGCTACCGTGGCCGTCCCCAAACGCACGCGGCGCGCACCGCTGCTCGCGGCCGCAGCCGTTGCGATCGCTGCGGCCGGCATCTTCCTGTGGGCTAAATGGCCGGTGGCCTCCACCATCCCGACATTCACGCGCCTGACCTTCCGCCGCGGCGCAGTCTGGTCGGCACGATTTTCCTCCGACGGCCAGACGGTAATTTATTCCGCTGCCTGGGACGGCCGCCCGATGCAACTCTTTTCCACCCGCCTGGGCAGCCGCGAAGCGACCGCCGTTGGACCGCCCGGCACGGACATCCTGGCCATCTCGCCTTCCGATGAAATGGCACTGGGACTCAATCGCCGCTTCCTCGGCGCTTACATGCAGAGCGGCACACTGGCGCGGCAATCGCTGGCTGGCGGAGCTCCACGCGAAGTCCTCGAGGCCATCAATTGGGCCGACTGGTCGACCGATGGCAAGAGTCTCGCCATCGTCCACGACAGCGCCGGCGCTAATCGCCTGGAGTTTCCCGTGGGCACGGTGTTGCACCAGTCGGCCGGCTGGATCGCCAACGTGCGGATCTCGCCCGATGGACAGCATGTCGCGTTCCTCGATCATCCCGCCAGGGCCGGCGACCAGGGTTCGGTCATCGTCACCGACCGCGCAGGCCACACCGAAGCGCGCGCCGACAAGTGGGATAGCGTGCAGGGCCTCGCCTGGCCGCCCGGCGGCCGCGAAGTCTGGTTCACGGGTACATACACCGGCGGCGCCCGCACTCTCTACGCGCTATCGCTGGCCGGCAAGGTCCGCCTGATCGCCCGCGTTCCGGATCCGCTCCGGCTGGAAGATGTTTCCCGCGGCGGCCAGGTCCTGCTGGTTCGCGACTATCTTCACGTCGGCATGATGGCGCTCGCGCCCGGAGCCAGGGAACCGGCGGATATTTCCTGGATGGATCTCAGCACCCTGCGCGGACTCACGCGGGATGGCTCCCAAGTCCTCTTCGATGAAACCGGCGACGGAGGGGGACTTACAGGGGAAGTTTACATCCGCAAGACGGATGGCTCGCCAGCGGTCGATCTGGGCGCCGGCACGTCCTGCGATCTTTCGGCGGACGGCAAATGGGCGTTCGGAGTGGCCTCGCAAGTTCAATCCCTGGAAGCGCACTGGGTGATCATACCGACCGGCCTCGGATCGCCGCGCCACCTTCCCTTACGAGGCATCACGGCCCAATGGATCAATTGGCTTCCCGATGGCAAGCACGTCCTGATCGCCAGCAGCGAGCCGGGCCACGGCGTGCGATTGTATATCGCCGGCCTCGACCAGGCCACCGGGCAGCCCATCTCGCCGGAAGGCGTCACCTTGCTTCCCTACGTGAACAACGTTTCGCCCGACGGTAAATTCGCGGCCGCCATCGGCCCCGATTCCACCTTCGCGCTCTATGCCCTCGATGGATCCGGCTCCCGGCCGATCCCGGGGCTCGAACCGGGCGACGTGCCATCCACCTTCACGGCCGACGGCAGCAGTCTTTATGTCTACCGTCCCGGCGAACTGCCGGCCAAAGTTTACCGGCTGAATCTCGCTACGGGCCGCAAACAGCTCTGGAAAGAACTGATGCCCGCAGACCGTGCCGGCGTCTACTTCATTCGCCCACCGCAGTTTTCGAGCGATGGCAACTCGTTCGCGTACAGCTATGCGCGCCTGCTTTCCGATCTCTACGTGGTGGACGGCCTCAAATGATCGGCGCCGAGTGTCTCCTCCGAACCCTGCTGGCCAACCAGGTGGACCTGTGCCTGATGAACCCCGGAACATCCGAGATGCAATTTGTCTCCGCGCTCGACCGCGTGCCGGAAATGCGGGCCGTCCTGGGGCTGCAGGAGGGTGTCTGTTCCGGCGCGGCCGATGGCTACGCCCGCATGGCCGGGAAGCCGGCCGCTACGCTACTGCATCTCGGGCCGGGCCTGGCCAACGCGCTGTCGAACCTCCACAACGCACGCAAGGCGCTGTCTCCGGTGGTCAACATCGTGGGCGA
>CAZARO010000888.1:0-3245 GCA_964487165.1 uncultured Solibacteraceae bacterium
TCGTCGAACTCACGGGCAGGGTGCAGCACCGCTGGATGGAGGGGCGAAGATTTCCAATTCAGAATACCGTGCTGTTGCGCTCGCCGGCGGACATTCGGGTAATTTCACAGCCGAGCCTGTTGCATCGTCTCCCCTTGGGCAAACTTCTGCTGGCGGCCGCGGCAGTAGCTCTCCTCGCGCTGGCATGGATTTGGCAGCTCCGACGCCGTGTGCGGGCGCAGACTTCCAAAATCGAAGAACAGAAGGTCGAGCTGGAGAGGGAAAAAGATAGAGCCGAGGAGGCCTCCCGCCTGAAGAGCGAGTTTCTGGCCAACATGAGTCACGAAATCCGCACACCGTTGAATGGAGTCATCGGTATGAATGGGCTGCTCCTGGACACCGGCCTCTCGGCGGAGCAGCGGGAGTTCGCCGAAACTGCCCGCAGGTCGGGCGAAGCTCTGCTCACGGTGATCAACGACATCCTGGACTTTTCCAAGATCGAAGCCGGCAAGCTGGTCATCGAGTCGATCGCCTTCGATCTTTGCCAGGCGGTGGAAGAAGTGGCGGAAATGCTGGAGCCGAAGGCAGAGGAGCAGGGCTTGGACCTCATCGTTCGGTACCGCCCCGGAACGCCGCGATATTTCCTGGGGGACGCCGGCAGAATCCGCCAGGTGTTGACCAACCTGTTGAATAATGCCGTCAAGTTCACCCATCAGGGACACGTTTTGATCACCGTGGAGCCCGAGAAGAACGATAGCGTCCGGGTGTCGGTATCGGACACGGGCATCGGCGTGGCGTCCGATAAACTGGCTGGTCTGTTCCAGAAATTCAGCCAGGGCGATGCCTCTACCACGCGGCGCTATGGGGGGACGGGGTTAGGGTTGGCGATTTCCAAGCAACTGGTGGAATTGATGGGCGGAGCGATCTACGCGGAGAGCCGGTTGGGTGAGGGTTCCACGTTCACGTTTACGCTTCCGCTGGCGCCGGCCCCGCAACCCGATACGAATCCCCTGCCTCTTGCGGAGCTCAACGGGCTGCGGGTCTTGATTGTGGACGACAACGAAGTAAATCGCCGCATCGTACACGAACAGATTACCAGCTGGGGATTGCGCAACGGCAGTTTCGCCGGGGGCGAGCAGGCGCTGGAAGCGTTGCGCGAGGCCCGCGAAAAAGGCGACCCGTACGACTTCGTCATTTCTGATTTTCACATGCCGGTAATAGACGGCGCGGCCCTGGCGAAGGCCATCAAAGCCGATCCGGCAATCCGCGATACCGTCGTCGTCGTGTTGAGCTCGATCGGCGACTCGCGGGAAGCCAGGGCAGCGCAGGGTATCGACGCGTACCTGGTGAAGCCAGTCCGCCAATCGCAACTGTTCAATACGCTGGTACGCGCATGGGCTGCCCGGCTGCGAACGGCGCAGCGCCCGCCAGCTGACTGCCCTCGCTCGCCCTTGGCCGCTCAACCCGGCCTGCAGGCGCGCTTCGATGGCGGTCACCTGAGAGTGCTGGTCGCTGAGGACAACGTCATCAATCAGAAAGTGGCCGTCCGGATTCTGGAGAGAATAGGTATTCGGGCCGATGTGGCCGCGAATGGCAAAGAGGTGGTGGATATGATGCGCATCCTGCCCTACGACATCATCTTTATGGACTGCCAGATGCCGGAGATGAACGGCTACGAAGCGGCCACCGAGATTCGGCGGCGGGAAGCGCCCGGCCGGCACATTGCGATTATCGCCATGACGGCAGAAGTACTCGACGATGCCCGCGAACGGTGCCTGGCGGCGGGGATGGATGATTTTGTGCCTAAGCCGGTCCGGATCGAATCGCTAGTGGACGCTTTGAAGCGGTGGGCGCCTGCCGCCCAAGCGGAGCCGGTCTGACGCCGTGACCGTCGGCGCCGCGGCTCAAAACAGGCTCACCGGCATTTGGCCAAGGTCCATTTCCACCCATCCCGTGAGGCCGGACGCCAGCTTCACTTCGGCCCACCAGTGTTTCTTGCCCAGGTCGACATAAGTGGCCGCGCAATGCGCGCCGCCGCAGCCTGTGCCATTCGGCAATTTGGCAAACGTGATGTCGAACTGCGAATGATACTTGCCTTTGAACCAAACGGCGGAATAACCCTCGCCGAGATCGGCGTAGGTGAGAAGCGTATCTCCGCGGCGGAGATTCTGCTCCGGCAAGTCGCGATCCATGCGAATCAAGCCGGGCTGGAGCGTGACCACCGCGCCCCTGATGCCGGTCGCGCGATCTCCCACCGCAAGTTGCGCGATGGGCCGGCGCTCGGCTTTCCAGGTATCGTACACCGTGGCGGCACGATGCACGGTCCATTGCTTATACCCGCACCCTTCGTATGGACAAGCGCCCCAGTCGTAGAACGGCAAGGTGGGAATCGCCATCTCCCTGGATCGATCCTGGCAGAAGGCCGCGGACAGGATGCCGGCGCAGATCATCAGGACCACGGTCCGCATGGCTACAGTATATGGCAACGGGAACTCACGCCTGCAACTGCTTCAGCTTCCCGGCCAGGAACTGCAGAATCTCGCCCGCCGTGGTCTGCCCGTCGAGCGGCAGCAGCAGCACTCCCGCCGGCGTGAATTGCGCGCCCCTGGTCTTGCTGACGATTGCCATCAGGCGCTGCGGGTCCACGCGCGTAGCGGTGTGAAACTTGATGCTCACCAGGTTGTGACGCCGGTCAATGGCCTCCACCCCGATCTTTTCGGCCATGTACTTGAGCGCCGAATACTCCAGCAGATTGCGCACCGCTTCCGGCACGGGGCCGTAACGGTCGGCCAGTTCCTTTTCGGCGCGGTCGCGGGCCGCTTCGTCGGAGGCGTTGGCGATCTGCCGGTAAGCGCGCAGACGCTGATTTTCGTCGGCCACGTAATCCGTGGGGATGCGGATATCGAGCCCCAGGTTGAGCGCCGAGTGGATCTCGGGCACGATCTCTTCGCCCTTCAGTTCGCGCACGGTCTCATCCAGCAGGCTGACGTAGGTATCGAAGCCCACGGAATTAATGTGCCCGTGCTGTTCGCCGCCCAGCAGGTTGCCGGCGCCGCGCAATTCCAGATCGAGCGCAGCGATTTTGAAACCGGCGCCCAAATCGCTGAATTCTTTGAGCGCCGCCAGGCGCTTGCGGGCGATCTCGGTCAATTCGGTGTCGGGAGGCACCAGCAGGTAGGCATAAGCGCGCCGATTGGATCGGCCTACGCGGCCGCGAAGCTGATACAACTCCGACAAGCCGTAGCGCTCGGCATTTTCCACCAGCA
>CAZARO010000889.1:0-3234 GCA_964487165.1 uncultured Solibacteraceae bacterium
TCAAGCCGCTGACTGCCAAGCAGAAACTGACGATCGCCGCCAAGGATTCGTTCGATGGCGCGGTCTATCCGACCGCCATGGTCATGTCGCTGATTTACCAGGCGGAAGATTCCAACCCTTCCTTCGGCCAGGGTTTCAAAGGCTACGCGCGACGCGCCGGAACGGCTTTCGGCGACCAGATGATCGGCAACATGATGACCGAAGGGTTTATGCCGGCGCTGTGGCACGAAGATCCCCGCTATTTCCGCATCGGCCAGGGATCCTTCGGACATCGCCTGTGGTATGCCGCCACGCGCATCATGGTTACGCAGACGGATTCCAACGCCAAGACCTTCAACTTCGCCGAGTGGACCGGGAATTCGGTTGCCGTGGGAATCTCCAACCTTTATTACAGGGATGGCCGAACCTGGCAGGACAACACCGAGCGCCTGTTGGTGCAGTGCGGCACCGACTCATTGTCCAATGTGTTGAAAGAGTTTTGGCCCGACGTCAAGCGTCACTTCCAAAAGAAGAAGAATTAGCGCCCTCGCCGCGATTTTTCCGGTAACCGGACGTCCTCCCGCACCATCCATAGTTGCAAGTATGCGTCTGTCCAATCGGATCGTCGCCTTGCTCATACTGGGAGTCTCCGTTTCGCGTGCCCAGGATTCCCCTGGCAATTCCACTCCTAATACCGTGGTCCCTGTTCAACCCACCGAAGACAAGCGGATCTTCGGTGTCATTCCCAACAATCGCACCACCGAGGAATCCATTCCCTTTCATTCCATCAGCGCCGCGCAGAAGATGACCATCGCGGCCAAAGATTCCTTCGATTGGCCGGTCTTTCCGACCGCGGCGGCGTTCGCCGGGTTGTATCAAATCGAAAATCAGAACCCCTCATTCGGGCAGGGTGTGAAGGGATATGCCATCCGCTTCGCCACCGCCTACGGCGACCAGACCATCGGCAACATGATGACCGAGGCCCTGGTTCCCATCCTGACGCGCGAAGATCCCCGTTATTTTCGGCGCGGCGAGGGATCCATGTTGGGCCGCGTGGGATATGCGCTCAAGCAAATTGTGATCACCCGCACAGACTCGGGCCATTACTTTGTCAATATCTCGGAATGGGGCGGCAACGCCGCGGCGGTAGCCATCTCCAACGCCTATTATCCCGATACGCGCACGGCATCCGATAACGTTCAGCGGCTGCTGATCGCCTGCGGGACGGACGCCTTTTCCAACGTGCTCAAGGAATTCTGGCCGGACGCAAAAAAGAAGCTGCAGCAACTGCGGAAGAAGATTTAGGGCGCGGGCTGAAGCGCGCGCTACCGGTGGGGTGGGCTTCAGCGCCAGTTAGGAAGCAAATGGCCAAACTCTAGAAAGCTCCCTTCGAAAGATGGGAATCGGAAGCTGCCCCTACGAGTCCGTGAAATCAGAATGACAGCGCGAAGCGGCGAGCTTCGCCATTCTGACTTCAGTACCCTTCACCATCCTTCTTCATCATTCCTCTTCACGATCCCCAGCGCGCTTCCCACCCACGCCACCAGTCGGTATTCTCCAGGTTCAGGGCGTCCCAGCAGAGGTCGATAGCGTGCGCGTCGCGCCGCAGGACAGCGCTACGGCGCACCTCTTTCGGCAGCGTGACGAGCTGCGCGAAGCGGTCGAACACGCGTCCGCGGTCGCGCTCCGCGACGCGGGTCAGCAGATGCCAGAGAGTGATTCCGTCGCTCGCCCGCGCGGCGGCGAGTATGCCGCCCAGCGCCGCGGAGTCGCCCTTCTCGAAGGCCGCCAGCGACCGCCGCAGCGTCTCGCTCGCGTCTTCATAGAAAGGAATGCCCGGCCCCTGCCGCTTGCGCGTAACGCAGGCCGCACCCTCCGGTATGAAGGCCTCCTGGCCACCGTATTGGAACGCCACCCACCCCAGTGAGACCCGCAACAAGCCATCGCCCGACGCATCCACGTTGATGGTGTACTGGCACCCGAGATCGACCGCGCGAGCCGAAGGCGTGTCCACCACGAACTGGCGCGGCGGCGCCCAGATGTAGGCATGCAAAAGACCGCGCTCCAGCTCGACTCTGCTGTTCGTAGCGGCCCGCAATTCCGAGTCCGGGCCGATCACCATGGTGCCGTAATCCTCGGCCCGCAGACCGATCTCCGTATCGCCGCCGGTCCGGACCGTCTGTCCGGCGCGCAGGGACATGGCCACCGCCGCCTGACGGCTGCCCACGCTGGCCTGGCCGTGGACGCTATCCACCTGCCACGCGGTATCCGGAGGCGGCGGAGTGCGCATGCCCAGCGCTACCGCGGCCGCCACCACCGCGGCCGCCGCGGCGATGCCCCATCCGCGCCGGGCGGAAGTGTGCCGCGCGTCGAACAGGTACGCGCGATGACGGTAGCGGAGCGGCGCGAGCGTTCGTTCCAGACGCTCGATTTCAGGGTCGGGCGGCTCGGACCGGTCCCAGAGATATGGTTCGTTCATTTGGTTTCCACGCCTCCCAGCAACTCACGCAACATCTTCATCCCGCGGCAGAGATTGACGCGCACCGAATCGGCCGTGAGGCCCGTCTGACGGGCGATTTCCGGCCCGGTCATGCCTTCCACCAGGCGCAGAATCAGCGGCTCGCGATACGCCTCCGGCAGGTGCCGGATCAGGTCGAGAACTTCCAGCGCGTCGAGCCCCGTGTCCCGCGCACCCGATTCGTGCTTGCGGTTTTCTTCGAGCGGCACCCGCGGGCGCGCCTGGCGGAAATAATCCATAGCGCGATTACGGGCGATGGCGGCCAGCCAGCCGCGGAAGGCCACCACGGTACGCAGTCCGCGAAGCTGCCGCATGGCCGATAGGAAAACGTCCTGCACCAGATCGTCGGCCTCCGCGGGCGGTACGCGCGCCAGCAGGATGCCGTGCACCAGCCGCGCATAGCGCACGTACAGCTCGCCAAAGGCCGCCCGGTCGCCCGCGGCGGCTGCTCGGACCAATCCGTCGTCTTCGGAGATCCCGGGCGCTGTCATCACTGGCATCATCGTACTGCGCACGCGTTCAATTGTCAGAATGGGTAGACGCGAAAAGGGGAGCGAGTGTTAACGGTTTTGCTGCGCGAATTCCAGTTCGGGGTGATTAACCGCTCCCTTGCGGTCGCGGCTCGGAGCGCGGCAGCGCGGCCCATTCCGAGCCGTGACCGCAATGCAAGGGAGCGGTCTACTACGCCGCCGCCCCGTGGCACTTCTTGTACTTCTTGCCGCTGCCGCACGGGCAGG
>CAZARO010000890.1:0-3225 GCA_964487165.1 uncultured Solibacteraceae bacterium
CTTACAGAGCCGTGACCGTCAGGGAGCGGATGCGCAAATACTCATGACGCTCTGTTTTATCAGCACTCAGCTCTCCAGAAACTTCAGGCCCCACCAGTTTTTCCTCTGTGGCCTCTGCCACCTCTGTGTCCTCCGGTTTTGACTTAGTTTTTCTCCGTGTCTCTGTGTCTCTGTGGTGAACTGCCTTGCCAACGAGTTCCCGCTACAACCCCAACGTCTCCACAATCCCCTCGACATCGGCCTCACGCACCAGAATATCCGCCTTCATCAGCGCCGGCGTCTCGCGCTCGTCGAATGCCTGAAACAGCGCCATCTTGGCGACGGCATACCGCTCGGTGGACGAAAGCTCGCGGGCATGCGCCGCTTCCCATGCGGCCACCGCGCTATCAGGCAGCAGCACCTTCGACGCGCGCCAGCTTTTCCGGTCGGCCGAAACGGCGAACACGAATTCCGTCCCGCTCCCGCCGGCCTGCTGAAAAGGCCGCTGGCCTTCGTAACAGTATTGATAGACGTACCCACTCTGCGCCGAATACGTCTTCAGCCGGCGAATCGGCGGTGCGCCGGTGAGGGGCGCCTCTTTTTTGGAGAACAATTTTTCGAACACGACAATCAGGCCCGGTATCAGTAGTTTTCCTGCCGCAATGTACGGCGGAGAACTATTGACAAGAATAGCAAGCAGGAGCAAACTGAAATTGGAATCAGGCCGGTTTCATTGATTCCAGCGTTTCAAGCCGGTCCGCCAGGGCTGGCGGGAGGTGCCGATATAGAACCGGACGAAGATGGGGGCGGCCTCATCTGCGGCAGTCTGACAGGCAGTAGTGGAAGTTCTTATCGATCGGAATTTTTCGACGCCCGTTATGATCGGGCTCGGCGCGTGATGCGCAATTCGGATGATCGCCTGAGGAAATCCATAGTTCAGATGCCGACGGATGACCGCCCCTTCTCCTTTTTGCCCGCCTCTTTTCCGATTCGTTCATGGATATCAAGGCGCACTGGTGTAAACTAAGGTGAGTTCCAATCCACTCTTATGACATCGGTCGCTCCCCGGGAAATAGTAAGCGCACACAGTCCGGATTCCGACGACGCCTTCATGTTCTATGGCCTTGCAACCAAGAAGGTCCGTTCGAGCAAGGTCACGTTTCGGCACGTGCTGGCGGACATCGAGACGTTGAACCGGAAAGCCAGGGAGGGCCTGTACGATCTCAGCGCCATTTCCTATCACGCCTATCCCTACGTGGCGGACAAGTACGTCCTCATGGCCAGCGGGTCCAGCGTGGGCGACGGCTATGGCCCCATGCTCATCGCCAACCGGCCGATGGATCCCGAAGAGATCAAAGGCAAACGCATCGCGGTGCCGGGCAAATTGACCACCGCGTATCTGGCCGCCAAATTGTTTCAGATGGATTTCGAGGCGGTGATCACCCCGTTCGACAAGATCATCGACGCGCTGCGCGAACGCAGCGTCGACGCAGGCCTGATCATCCACGAAGCTCAATTGACCTTCGACCGCGAGGGGTTCCACCGCATCGTAGACCTGGGCCGCTGGTTCAAGGCTACCTATGGGCTTCCGCTGCCGCTGGGCGGCAACGTGCTGCTGCGCTCGCTCGATCCGGAGATCCGCAGCGAATGCTGCCGCCTGATGCGCGAGAGCATACAGTACGCCCTCGACAATCACGCCGCGGCGCTGGAATACGCCATGCAGTTCGCCCGCGACATGGAGCCGCGCCTGGCGGAAAAATTCGTCGGCATGTACGTCAATCACTACACCGTGGATGCCGGCGAAGTGGTGCCCAAAGCCGCCCAGAAGCTGCTCGACCTGGGGTTTGAAGCCGGACTGATCGACCGCAAAGTAGAACTCGAGTTCATCCGTTAACTCCGGGTGCAGACGGCCACCGAAGGGAGCGGATTTGCAGCCGAACAACGCAAACTCCCAAAACGGTTTCAGCACGGGTGCTTAACTGATCTGGGGGCTCCCTCGTACTTAACCCCGCAACCGCTCCTTTGCAGTCGCGGCTCAGTAACTGGTGTCGCACGTTGGCAGCAACTTACCGAGCCGCGACCGCAAGGGAGCCGTTTCCTGGCGACTAATCCCCCAAAACCGTTAGGCACCCTTTCAGCACCCGGTAACTCCGCTGTGACGGTGGGCGCGTTACATTAGACGTATGCGTTCACTGTCAGCTTTTCTCTTCGTGTTGGCTTCTCTGCTTCCTGTAGCGGCTCAGGATGTGAAACCCAAGGACGTACGGGAAGCGGCCAAAGGCGGACCAGGATCCATCCCCACGTTGGCGGGCTACCTCAAGAACCAACCGCCCGACGTCCGCGCCGAGGCCGTCAAGCAGCTCACCGAAGTCGGCACCGCCGCCAGTCTCGATCCTCTCATTCTGGCCACCCAGGATTCCGACCCCCAGATGCAAATACTGGCCACCGACGGGCTGGTGAATTTCTACTCCCCCGGCTACGTCAAAACCGGCATAGTCGGCTCGATTCGCAAGGTTGGCACCAGCATCAAGGGCAAATTCACCGACACCAACGACCTGGTGATCGATGGCTACGTGGTGGTTCGCCCCGACGTGATTGCCGCCCTCGCGCGGTTGGTGAAGGAAGGCGTCAACGCCGACGCGCGCGCCAACGCCGCGCATGCCGTGGGTATCCTGCGCGGCAAAGCCGCGCTCCCCGAACTGTTGGAAGCGGTCCACTCAAAGGACACGGATGTGATCTACGAAGCGCTGGTAGCCATCCAGAAGATCCGCGACGAATCGGCCGGCCCAGGCATCGCTTTCCGCCTCCGCGACCTGGACCAGAGAGTGCAGATCGCCGCCATCCAGACCACCGGCGTCCTGCTCAACAAGGCCGCCGTGCCGGACCTCATCGATGTGCTCAACCGCTCCAAGGATCTCAAGGTGAAACGCGAAGCGCTGACCGCCATCGCCATGCTGCCCTTGCCCACCAGCCGTTCGTTGTACCAAACCTACCTGCACGACAAGGACGATCGCATCCGCGCCGCGGCTGCCGAAGGCTACGCGCGGCTGAAGGATCCGAGCGATCTGCCCATGCTCCAGCAGGCCTGGCAGGACGAGACCAAAACCGCGCCCCGTCTCTCCCTGGCTTTCGCGCTGGTGATGCTGGGCAAAACCGAAGTGAGCGAATTCAGCCCGCTGCAGTTTATCGTGAACAATCTGAATTCCGCGTCGTATAACGGCGTGGCGTACCCGTTCCTGGTGGAAC
>CAZARO010000891.1:0-3222 GCA_964487165.1 uncultured Solibacteraceae bacterium
GATGGCGTCGAGATCGATGAGCGCCTCCACGGCGTCCACGTATTCGTTGGTGAAGTCGCGGCGTTCCACAATGCCGGCGGCGAGCGCCAGATCGAGTTCCAGCTTGATGACGTGCTCGGGAGTGAGCGCGTTGGTCTCGTCTTCGATGCTGCGGGTCTCATGGTCGAGGAGCAGTGAGCCATCGCCGCGAAAGACCTTCAGGCCGTTCCACTCGGGCGGATTGTGGCTGGCGGTGAAGGCCAGCCCGTAGGCCGACCCGCGGCGCGCAGTCGCATAAGTAATGAGCGGCGTGGGCGCATCCTCGGTTAGCAAGATGGTGGCCACGTTGTTGCCGGCGAAAACTTCGGCCGCGGCCTCGGCGGCTTGCCGCGAAAGGAAGCGGCGGTCATAGCCCACGATGACGCCGCGCCGTTCCTGCCCCTGGCGGGTGATTTCATTGGCCAGCGCCTGGCACAACCGCCGAACGTTGTGCATGGTGAAACCTTCCCCGATAATGGCGCGCCAGCCGCCGGTTCCGAACGCCACGAGGTTCTGCTCTTCGGCGCGGCGCGGGCGATAGAGGCGCTTTTCGAGGATGAACTCGGCCTGCGCCAGGTCCTCGGGATTGTTGACCCCTTGCACTTCGTCGGGATCGTAAATCTGATAGCTCTCCACCACCAGGCCGGAGCGGATCAGCTCATGGACGCAATCGGTGAAGCGCAGTTCGCCGTCCGTGGGAGATGGCGAGAGACGCGCCAGCGCGGCGGATATCACGTCGGCTTTCACCGCGTAGGCGCCAACGTTCAGTTCGCGGATGTCGCGCACTTGCGCGGTGGCCTCGGTATCTTCCACGATGTCGACGATGCGGCCGGCGGCGTCGCGGATGATGCGGCCGTAGGGGAGCGGCCGGTCGACAATCGCGGTGAGCAGCGTGGCGTGCGCCTTCCGCAGGGAATGGCGATTGAGCAGGCCGCGAATGGAAGCGGGACGGAAGAGCGGCGTGTCGCCGTACAGGATCAGCAGATTGCCGCGGAAGTCCGCGAGCTGGGAAACGGCGTGGCGCACGGCGTCTCCGGTGCCCAGCGGGCACTCCTGAATTACGTAGCGATAGCGCTCGCCCAAATGCGCGCGCACTGCGTCCTGCGTGGCGCCCACTACTATGTAGATATCCTCGGGCGGAACGTTATCGAGCGCATTTTGCACCACGCATTCGAGCACACTGCGTTCACCCAACGGTTGCAGCAGAATGGAATTGCCAGCCGCCAGGACGATGGCTTTCAGATTGTCAGACACGTGCGTGCTGGGCCTCCGGGTCCGGTGCGATTTCGCTCGACGCGCTCCTGCCGATGGGAATGAAACGCGACAGAATGAGCGCGGGCACCGAAGAAATCAGCACCCATATGAAGAACTTATGGTAGCCCAGCGCCATCTGGATTTTTCCACTTACCGCGCCGGGAATCATGAGCCCCAGATTCATCAGCGAATTGGCGAAAGCATAGTGGGCCGTCTGGTATTTGCCGGGCGCAATTTCCTGCATCATGAGGAGCATGACGCCCACGAAACCGAATCCGTAGCCGAACATTTCCACGCTCATAGCTCCGGCGATCAGCACGTGATTAGTGGGCAGCGCGGTACTTAGATAAACGTACGCCAGATTAGGGAAGTTCATGGCGCAGATGAGCGGCAGCAGGGCGCGCCGCAGCCCCAGCCACGAGGTGAAGTATCCCCCCAGAACCGTGCCGGCCAGAAATGCCATGGTGCCGACGGTGCCATAGATGGTGCCGAATTGGTCCATGGTGAGGCCCAGGCCGCCGGTGGCGCGCTTGTCCACCAGGAACAGCGGGCCGATGGTAACTACCTGGCCTTCGCCGGCGCGATAGAGAAGGATGAAGAGCAGGAGCAGATAAATGTTCGGCTTCTTCAGAAAGCTGATCAGCACGTCCCAGAAAGTGGCGGCCATATCGCTCAGGCTTTCGGCGGCGCGCGCGGCCCCGCCAGTGGGCAGGGCGTGCGAGTGATACAGGCTGAGTGCCACCAGAATCAATCCCATGGTGGCGAAGATGGCCATCCACGCGTGCGGGATTCCCACGCGCGTTTCCAGGTACCCCGCCAGGATGATGAGACCGCCCTGCGAGAACAGGCGCGCCACGCTGTAGAAACCGCTCTGCCATCCGGCGTAGGCCGCCTGCTCCTTGGTGGAAAGGCTGGCGATGTAGAGGCCGTCAGCGGCGATATCGTGAGTAGAAGAGCAGAAAGCCACTACCGCGAAGAGAATAATGGTAAAAAGAAAATACCCTGGCAGAGGCAGGCACAGGGCGATCAGGCCGAGACTCACGCCGCCCACCGACTGCAACAGTACCACGAAGTACTTCTTGGTCTTGAACATCTCCAGCAGCGGACTCCAGAGCGGCTTGAGCGACCATGGCAGCAGCAGGAGCTTGGTGTAGAGCGCGATCACGTCGTTGCCCAGGCCCAGGCGCTTATAGAGGATGCCCGCGATTAGCGAGATGGCGAAGAAGGGGATGCCCTCCGCGAAATAGAGGGTCGGAACCCAGGTTGCGGGAGGAGTGCGCCGGGAGTTAACGTCGTGGTCGGCCATGGCACCTGGCTCGCGACGCTCCCTTCGGTCGCGGCTCAGTATGCTGCCTCGGTCCGGCATGCGGCCTCTTACTGAGCCGCGACCGAAGGGAGCGGTACGGCTAGGGCAAGGCTAAACCCGGGCGCGAGACATGTCCAGTTCACAACAGTTGTGGCGACGTTTGGGGCGAATTGGAACCATTTCGCGGTGTGCCGAGATCGGCCCCGGGAGCGGTGGCGGCGGCTGCCCGCGTGGTCTCCCCCAGTACCCTCATCTGCCAGCTATGCGATTGATTCCAATAACGTTCACTGGCGTAACGAACCTGTTGTAACCACTCCGCAACCGTTGTGAACTGGACATTCCCTCGCCAGGGGAACAGTATGACCGAGAAGTTGTTGCTTTTGGGCAAGCAGCGCTGGACGGGCGGCAAATCCGCCGCTCAATCCGGAAACTGGGAGTGCCCAGATAAGATTTTTGGGGGTAAAGAGGCTATATGAAAAGAAGCGAATTCCGGTCGCCAACCCGACTCGGGTTTGTACTGATTTTGGCCGTCGCGATACTCACTGCGCTGGCGCAACAAGGTTTCGCACAGGAGGCGACCGCAGCCATTACCGGCAAGATTTCCGATCCATCCGGCGCGGCCGTGATGGGCGCCACGGTTACCG
>CAZARO010000892.1:0-3219 GCA_964487165.1 uncultured Solibacteraceae bacterium
CCAGGTCGAGATTGATGCCGTTGTATGGCGAGTAGCTCATCGCCGTTTCCCAACTGGCGGGTTTGCCGAACGCTTCGGGATTCGTAATGTCGGTGTGGCCGTGGTACCCCACCATCATCTTGTGTTTTCCCGCGATGGCGCCCAGCCACTTGGTGCGGCTCAGGGGGATTTCGCAAGAGATGGCGCGCGCGCCCACCATCTTGGCGAGCTGGAAGCAATAGTCCGCGGTCTCATCGTCGGCATTGCCCATCCAGTCGACCTTCATGATCTGGATGGCGATGCCGGCGTCTTCGAACTTCTTACGGACCGCCGCCATCTGGTCATCGGTGCGCGAGAGGCGCCACTTCTTCACATCCGCGGCGAATGCCACCTCGGCGGCCTGCTGTTCCGGAGTCAGCGGCGCGCGTCCGCGCCCGGTAGGCGGCGGAGTGTGGTGAACGGCGGGCGACCCCATGCACTCCTCGATGGGCTGCGTGCGGCACTCGATCGCGCTGATGCCCAGTTCGACCGTCTTGGCGATGGTCTCACCGGAGCTCATGTTGTTATTGCCGTAGCTGTACGGCGCATTCATACCCACTTGCACGCCACCCCAATAGGAGTTCGGCTTTGCCAGCAGCTTAGCCGCGGGAATCGCGGCCAGCGCCAGCTTTCCCAAGTCGCGTCTCGTAAGATTCATGGCGTTCCTCAGACTTTCAATTCCCAGCCTTTTTTCATGTGCGGCCGCACATAGTTATTCGCCTCGCGATTGTTCGTGAAGCGCAGATTCTTGCTGTCCCATTCGAGTTTTCCGGGCACGCGCCACGCGACCATCACCAGCGCGAGCCACTCCGCAAACGGCCCGGTAATGCGGAAATCGGCGCACGAGGCGTCGCCGCCTTTGCAGGCGCGCACCCAGTCCGCCATATGCCCAGGCGAACGCGTCAGCAGCTCCGGCGGTAGCGTGTACTCCTGCCAGCGCGAGGCTGGCAGCAGATGGACGCCCTCGCCGCGATCGCACGTCGCCAGGATGCCCTTGGTGCCGATGAAAACCGATCCGTTGCCGGAAAGAATGCCGGGACGCGCGGGGCTGAGTGGCCCTCCGAACACCTTCACGCCAGGCCCGCCGGCGCTGGTCCGCCCACGCGGAGCGCCACCGCTTGGCAGCACCGGAGGCGGAGCGGGCGCTGCGCCGGCCCCGACGCCTCGTCCGGCCGCGGTTCCGCCTTCGGGACGGCCCTTGCCGGTAAGATTGTTGGCGCGGGGCAGGATGGTCTCATTCGCCATTCCCGGCACGTGGTAAGCGTCGGGATCGTCGGATTGCGCGGAGTCGTGATAGTACACCGTCACCGGCGGCATATTCTCCCGGGCCGGGAACTCCAGCTTGACCACGCCGCGATTGGGATACGTGATGTTGCTCTTGCCTTCCTGGCTGACGCACTCCACGCTGGTGGGCGCGGTGAGCAGCAGCGCGAACTGCGCCGGCGACGCGCAATGCGTGGCCCAGTTGCCGATCTGCCCGGTACCATAATCCAGAAAGCCGCGCCAATTGTAGGGCACATAATCGTCGCTGAACGGGCGCGACTCGCTGCGGCCTTGCCACAAGTCCCAATCGAGCCCAACCGGAACCGGCGACGTGGGCGGCGGCGCCTGCAAGCCTGTGGGATGCGTGCCGGGCGTAGTGGAAATGTGCACTTCAGTCACATCGCCGATGGCGCCCGACCAAACCATCTCCGCCGTCACGCGGATCGATTCGTGCGAGAAGCCCTGATTGCCCATCTGCGTCGCGACCTTGTACTTGATGGCGGCGTCGCGCAGCAGGCGCGCTTCCCACGGCGTATTCGTGAGCGGCTTCTCGACGTAGACATGCTTGCCGCGCTCCATGCAGGCCAGCGCCACGGTGGCGTGCATGAAATCGGGCACGGCAATGGTGACCGCGTCGATGTTCTTGCCTTCTTTGTCGAGCATCACGCGGTAATCTTTGTATTGCGTCGACTTCTGGTACCTCTTCTGGGCCGCGGCGGCGCGATTTTCGTCCACGTCGCAAACCGCAACGATGTTTTCGGTATGCGCGGCGGCGGTCATATCGGCGGTTCCTTGCGGACCGCATCCGATTACCGCGATGTTCAATTTTTCGCCGAACGGTTTGTGGCCCAGCGCGGGCAAAGCGGGTACACTGCCGAATCCGCCCCGTGGAATGGCGCCTGCAAGCAGCGATCCGAAAAAGAAATATCGTCTGGAGAAGCCGAGTTCAGACATAGAACCGCCTTTCTTCCTCCGTTGGTCCGACTGTAACACCCGTATCGCTGGATGTGCAAAAACACCGAACGGGCCGCGGGAGATCGGGTACAGCGCTTCCGGCATTCCCCGGCCGGTGGAGGGAACTTTGCCGCGGCGCCGCGTGACGAGGCCGCCCTCGTTTACCGGGAATGCCGTCTTTGATCGAAACGTTCGCGGGCGCCTTCGATGTCACTATGTCGCAGATTCGCGTTTTCGCAGGGTTAGGCTGGTGGCCTGGCCGCCCAGTTGGGGCTAACGATATTGCCGCATAACGCGGGCGCGACACCATCTGGCGATACGAGATGCGTTCGTTAGGCGCCGTGCGTGCGGCTCGGGGCCGCGGCGGGATACGGCGCTGCTACGACGGCCCGTCCGCGCTCAAACCCCTGCAAAAGGCCGCGGGTTTTGCACCCGCCTGCGTGATGGCAGCGGCCGCGATTTCGAACGCGCGGCGCCGCGGCGGCGGAAATCGCGTTGCCCATGCGCGCGGCGCCCAAGCGGCGCGGCTCGTGGTCTTTGCCGCCGCTTGCGCTCGGGCTTCGCCGGCCTCGCCGCGCTGATCGCGCTGACATAGAATTGAGAAGAATCCGAAAACGAGAGGACCATGGCATCCATGAATCTGCAATCGAGAGCGTTCCGGCTGGCGAGGTTTCGTGTCCTGGCGCCTTCCCGCTTGCTTGCGGTCCTGCTCAGTTTGGCCTGCGGGCCGGCTCTGGCTCAGACCGCCCCCCACCTGAAGGAATATCAATTCCGCGAACGTACAAGCTCCGGCGGCGAGACGCTGAAACACGTGGTGTATGTGCCGCGGAACTTGCAGCCGGGCCGCAAGTATCCGCTGGCTGTCTACCTGCACGGCAGTTGCGACGAGTGCATCACGCACGAACGGATTCTGAAGGAAAGCGGCCTGCAATGGTGGCATGAATACGACCGCGACGTCCAGCAGGAGCCGACTTTCCTGGTGGC
>CAZARO010000893.1:0-3217 GCA_964487165.1 uncultured Solibacteraceae bacterium
GGCATGGCCGCGATCGGCGCGATCATCGTGACTACCTGGTGGGTGGAAGGCGTGCGCGTGACGATCATCGCCGGATCGCCGTGGCTGGGCGTGCTGACGGCCGCTTATTTCCTGGTAAAGCGGTAGGACGAGCTTCCAGCTTGTCGGGTAGAATTGCTCCATGCCCCAAGATCTGGCCCGATTGTGGGAAGAACACACCAATCACGAATTCGCGACGCGTGACACCGAGTCCACCCTGGCAACCATGGTGGACGACGCCTACGTTAATCATGTTCCGGTGCTCACCGGCGGGGCGGGGAAGAGCGCCCTGCGCGCCTTCTATTCGGTGGACTTCATTCCGAAGATGCCGCCCGACACGAAGCTCACGCCGATTTCCCGCACCGTGGGCGAAGATCAGCTGGTCGACGAAATGATCTTCTCCTTCACCCACACGCTGGAAATGCCGTGGATGTTGCCCGGTATCCCTCCCACCAATCGCTATGTGGAAGTGGCGCTGGTCGCCATCGTGCGCTTCCGAGACGGCAAGCTGGCGCACGAACACATCTACTGGGACCAGGCCTCGGTACTCAAGCAGCTTGGACTGCTGACCGATCCCGGGCTGCCAGTCTTCGGCGCCGAGTCGGCTCGCAAGGTGCGCGGCGGCGCCTGATTCCGCCCGCGCTATTTGACTCCCAGCATGGCGAACAGGAAGGTGTCCACATCCGCGGACTGCGCGATGCGCTCACTTAGGGCGGTGCCAATGCCGTGTCCCGCCGAGTCGGTGGTGCGCAAATAGATGGGCTGTTTCGATCCGCTGGCCTGCAGGCGAGCGGTCATCTTGCGCGAATTCGCCGGCTCCACGCGCGGGTCGTTGGCGCCGGTCAGAAACAGCACGGCCGGATACTGCACGCCGTCCACCACATGATGATATGGAGAATACGCGTACAGCGCTTTGAATTGATCGTCCTCTTTGACGGTGCCGAACTCGGTGACGTTGAACGCGCCGTTGGGCGAGAGTTCCACGCGCAGCATATCGTGAATTCCGACGTGGGCCACCACCGCGGCGAAGAGCTCGGGATGCTGCGTGAGAGCGGCGCCCATCAGCAGGCCGCCGTTGCTGCCGCCTTCGATGGCCAGGCGCTTGGGGTTGGTATAGTGCTGGTCGATGAGCCAACGGGCGGAAGCGGCAAAATCGTCGAATACGTTCTGCTTGTGGGTGAGCATGCCGGCGTGGTGCCAGGCCTCGCCGTACTCGCCGCCGCCGCGAAGGTTGGCGATCACGTAGATGACGCCGTGGTCCAGCAGCGGGCGCAGACCGATGTCGTAGTGCGGCCCGAGGCTGATCCCGTAACCGCCATAGCCGTAAAGAACCACGGGATTGTTGCCATCGAGCTTCGTGCCCTTGCGGCGGATGATGTTGAGCGGCACGCGGGTGCCGTCTTTGGAAACTGCGAATTCGCGCAGCACCTCGGTGTCGCTGTAGTCCGCGGCTGCCGTCCGGCGCAGCGCGGTGCCCTCGAGTTTGCCGCTAGCGGCGTCGAAGCGGGACCAGGCAGGCGGCGTCAGGTAAGTTTCGGAAAGCACCAGCACGTCATCCGCTTCGATTCCCTCCACTTGCCCCACGGAAGACGACGGAGCCAGCGGAATCAGCCCCTTCGACGCGCCCTTGTCGTCGAACACTCTGACCTGCATGGGTCCGCCCGCCTGATCGACGACGTATAGGCGATGCGGTGTGGCGATAATTTCCTGCACCGCGAACTTACTCTCGGGGACGATAGTTGGCGCGCCGGCCAGGCGGGGGTTCGAGAGCGGGACGCGCAGGATCTTTCCCATCGGAGAGCCCTGGCGGGATACCAGCCACAGGCTGTCGTTACCGCCGAACGCCACCTGGGTCACGGAATCGGACAGGCGGGTGACCTGGGTCCACTGGCCATCGGGGCCAAGCAGATAATCGGCAAACTCGCCGCCGTCGCCATTGGCCATGCGCGCCAGCACGTAGCGTCCGTCGGGCGAGGTGCTGAGCGCAATCTCGGCGATGCGCGGGAAATCCTTGCCCAGCGAGTAAGTGTCGGCGCTGACGGGAGTGCCCAGCTTGTGAAACCAGACCTGCTGATAGAAATCCAGGTCGGCGGCCGGACGCTCCCCGGCGCGCGGATAGCGGGTGTAATAGAAGCCCTGGTTATCGTGTCGCCAGGCAACGCTGCCGCCCGCGGTGCCATTATTCACGCGCGCGATCACATCGGGCAACGGCTGGCCATTGGAGGCATCGTACACGTGGACGTCGCCGCTTTCGCTGCCGTTCTTCGAGAGAGAGACAGCCACCAGCTTGCCGTCATGGGAGGGCTCGAAGAAGTCTATCTCGGTGCCGCCTTTGGCGTCGATCTGGTTGGGGTCGACGACGATCTTCTCCGCGGCGGGATCGGACGCGGACTTCATCCACACCAGCATCGGCTGTTCTTTGGGCGGTTGCGACTTGAGGGCGAAGAGGATGCCGTTGCGATAACTCAGCGCCGTGTAGGAGGACGACGAACTGCCGTATAGCTTGGTGAGTTGCTCCAGCAAGGCGGCCCTTGTCGGTTGGGCGTCCAGAAACGCGCGTGCGTAGCGGTTCTGGGAGGCGCTCCAGGCTTTGACTTCCGGGTCGGCGTCCTTTTCGAGCCAGCGATAATTGTCGACTACCTGGATGCCGTGGTAGGTGTCGGTGACCGGCCTTTGAGGTGTGGCCGGCGCTTGCGCGGTTATCATAGCGGTGGAGAGAGCGGTCAGCATCGCACTGCGAAAAAGGGCAGAGGGCATGCCGAATTGTACCAATCGGTTCGAGCGTTCGGCTGCGGGGAATTGGATCGTCCGCCTGAAGAATGGAATCGGAGCATAAGGGAATTTTGCGGCGATTGTCTGGAATGGCCCGCCCCGGCTCGGCGCAATTCCGTGGAGTCGGCGTCGTACGGTCAGGTGGCGGCTGGGCAGCCCCAAGGTCAGTTACCGATATGCCACGTATCGGGAGTTATCGGAAAGTCCGACGTTGTCGGTTGAACGGGCTACATCGCGAACAGATGGATCTCAATCCGAGTGCCACGCGCAGTCTGGGAGAGGGCATGGAGGAGAGGGTGACCGTTCATCGATTTCACGTGCCGGCGCAACTGCGCAAACCCATGGCGAATACCAACGTCATCGAGTCGGCTTTCTCGATTGTCGAGAAGGTTTGTTACTCATCCATTTGGTTCGATAAACGGGCTGG
>CAZARO010000894.1:0-3211 GCA_964487165.1 uncultured Solibacteraceae bacterium
TGTCGATTCAGGAAAAACGACGAATGTTGTTTATGCAACGCAGGGTGGGGTGTTGGTAATCTAACTTAGAAGAGCAGCCCATGGCCACTTCAGCCTGCGAAACCGTCGACCCGCGCATCCGCCGTACTCGCCAACTGCTCCAGCAGGCCCTCGAAAAACTCTTGGAAACGAAAGAGTTCGACAAGATTTCGGTACAGGACATCGCTGACCTGGCGACCGTCAACCGGGCCACATTCTACGACCATTACACCGATAAATCCGCGCTTTTGGTGGCCATGGTCGGCTGCCGCTTCCATCAACTGCTGGCCGAGCGGGAGGTGCAATTCGACGGAACGTGCGCCGCGGCGCTCCAGGCATTGGTGCTGGCCGTCAGCGAGTACCTGGTGCGCATGCAGGGGCCCGCGGGCGGGCGCGAACCGGAACCGCACATGGAATCGGCCATGATCGCGGTGGTGCGCCATATCCTCGTGGAGGGGTTGCGGAAGCATCCTCCGAAGAATGGGGTCGCGGTGGAACTGGCGGCCGCAGCGGCGAGCTGGGCCATCTACGGCGCCGTAAAGGAGTGGGCGCGCATGCCCGAGCGCTGCCCCGCCGCCGAGCTTGCCCCCACGGTGATGGCTATGGTCGCGCCCATCTTACAAGTACCCTTTCGGGAAGCTACTGAGCCAGTCCTGCTAGACTCGTAAGATCACGGCCGTTATGACCACACCGCAAGAGCGCCGCGAAGCGCTCACCGAAATTCTGAAGCAACGTGTCCTGGTACTCGACGGGGCCATGGGCACCATGCTGCAGCAACGCAACCTCACCGCGGCCGATTTCGGCGGACCGGTTCTCGAAGGCTGCAACGAGAGCCTCAACCGCACCCGGCCCGACGTGGTGCTCGGCATCCACCGCGCCTACTTCGCCGCCGGCTCGGACGCTATCGAGACCAACACTTTCAACTGCGACCGCATCTCGCTCCACGATTACGGCCTGCAGGACGACGTTCGCGAACTCAATATAACGGCGGCGAAACTGGCGCGCCAGGCGGCGGACGAATTCTGGACCGCGGAGAAGCCGCGCTTCGTCATCGGCTCTATGGGTCCCACTACTAAGTCCATTACGGTGGTGGGCGGGATCACTTTCCCGGAACTGGTCGAGGTCTACTATCAGCGCGCCGCCGGTCTGCTGGATGGCGGCGTCGACATTCTGGCGGCCGAGACGTGTAACGATACCCGCGCCGTAAAAGCCGCGCTGGTGGCCATCGAACGCCTGCGCGCCGAGCGCGGCACGCCCATTCCGACCATGGTCTCCGGCACCATCGAGACCATGGGTACCATGCTCGCCGGGCAGACGGCCGACGCCTTCTGCGCCTCCGTGCTGCATGCCGACCTGCTCTCCATCGGCCTTAACTGCGGCACCGGGCCGGAGTTTATGACCGACCATCTGCGCACCATCAGCGAGATGGCCCCGACGCGCGTTTCCTGCTACCCCAATGCCGGATTGCCGGAGGAAGGCGAGTACCGCGAGACGCCCTCGATGGTGGCCAGCCACCTGGAGCGCTTCATCGGCAACGGCTGGCTCAACATGGTGGGCGGCTGCTGCGGCACCACCGACGTACACATTCGGGCCATCGCGCAGATGGCCGAAGGCAAGCGGCCGCGGCCTATTCCCGGCCGCTCGCATCGCGCCTATTACGCGGGCATCGACCTGGTGGAGGCCGACGAAAGCAATCGCCCGCTGATTGTGGGCGAGCGCACCAACGTGATCGGCTCGCGGCTCTTCAAGAATATGGTGGCCGAAGAGAAGTGGGAGGAAGCCACCGAAATCGCGCGCCGGCAGGTGAAGAACGGTGCGCACATCGTGGACGTGTGCCTGCAGAGTACCGACCGCGACGAGATGGCCGACATCGCGCCCTTCTACGACAAGCTGATGCGCAAGATCAAGGCGCCGGTGATGATCGACACCACTGACCCGAAGGCGGTGGAGTTGGCGCTCACCTGGTGCCAGGGAAAGAGCATCATCAACTCCATCAATCTGGAGGACGGCGAAGAGAAATTCGAGCGCGTTTGCCCCATCGCGCGGCGATATGGCGCGGCGCTGGTGGTGGGCTCCATCGACGAAGACAAGGTGCAGGCGCAGGCCTTCACGCGCGAGCGCAAGCTGGCGGTGGCGCAGCGCTCGGTGCAATTGCTCACCGAAAAGTACGGCATTCCGCCCGAAGATATCATCATCGATCCGCTGGTTTTCCCCTGCGCCACCGGTGACATCAACTATATCGGCGCGGCGGTGGAGACCATCGAGGGCATTCGCCTGGTGAAGGAGCATTTGCCCTTCGTCAAGACGGTGCTGGGCATTTCGAACATCTCGTTCGGATTGCCCGCAGCGGCGCGCGAAGTGGTGAATTCGGTCTTCCTGTATTACTGCACCAAGGCGGGGCTCGATCTCGCCATCGTCAATGCCGAAAAGCTGGAGCGCTTCGCATCGATCCCCGTAGAAGAACGGCGGCTCGCGGAGAATCTGCTCTTCAACGCTCCGGCGGTGGAGGCGGCCGACGAATCTCTACGCACCGCGCCCGAGGATTGGCGGCAGCAAAGCGCCGAGCAAAAGGCCGCCATCAATCAGTGGCATATCGCGGCCATCACCGACCACTTCCGCCAATCGGTGAAGCGCACCAAGGCGCAGTCCGCCGCTTTGCCGCTCGATCAGCGCCTGGCCAATTACATCATCGAGGGCACCAAAGACGGTCTCATTCCCGATCTCGACCTGAAACGCGCCGAGGGCACCGGGCCGCTCGACATCATCAACGGGCCGCTGATGGCTGGGATGTCGGAAGTCGGCCGGCTGTTCAACAACAACGAGCTGATTGTGGCGGAGGTGCTGCAATCGGCCGAGGCGATGAAGGCGGCGGTCAACCACCTGGAACGGTTCATGGAGAAGGCCGAATCGGCCACGCGCGGCAAGGTGGTGCTGGCGACGGTGAAGGGCGACGTTCACGATATCGGCAAGAACCTGGTGGAGATCATTCTCTCCAACAACGGATACCGAGTGATTAACCTCGGAATTAAGGTTCCATCCGACATACTCATTCAGGCATATCTGGAGCACAAGCCGGATGCGATCGGGCTTTCCGGACTGCTGGTGAAGAGCGCGCAACAGATGGTGACGGCGGCGGGAGATTTGAAGGCGGCGGGAATTGTGGTTCCGCTGCTGGTGGGCGGGGCGGCGCTCT
>CAZARO010000895.1:0-3206 GCA_964487165.1 uncultured Solibacteraceae bacterium
CCTGCTCATTGAGCTTTTTCTGCTGGTGGCTGATGTTGCGGCCTTCGCCGGCTTCACCCAGGCCGTAACCCTTGATGGTGTGAGCCAGAATCAGAGTCGGCTGGCCGGTAGTTTCCACCGCGGCTTTGTAGGCGTTGTAAACTTTTTTCGGGTCGTGGCCGCCGCGCTGCAGTTTCATCAGCTGGTCGTCGCTGAGGTGCGCTACCAGGTCGAGTAGTTCTGGGTACCGGCCGAAGAAATTCTTGCGGATGTAGGCGCCGTCTTTGCTGATGTAGGTCTGGAACTCGCCGTCCACCACTTCGCCCATGCGCCTTTCCAGCAGTCCGCTGGTATCGCGGCGCAGGAGTTCGTCCCAATCTCCGCCCCAGATCACTTTGATGACGTTCCAGCCGGCGCCGCGGAAGGCGGCTTCCAGTTCCTGGATCATCTTGCCGTTGCCGCGCACCGGCCCGTCGAGGCGCTGCAGGTTGCAGTTGATGACGAAGATCAGATTGTCGAGCCGCTCGCGCGATGCCAGCGTGAGGGAGCCCATGGATTCGGGCTCATCCATTTCGCCATCGCCCAGGTAGGCCCAGATTTTGCGCGGAGTGGGCGCGATCATGCCGCGATTCTCCAGGTAGCGCATGAAGCGCGCCTGGTAGATGGCGTTGATCGGGCCGAGCCCCATCGATACCGTGGGGAAACGCCAGAAATCAGGCATCAGCCAGGGGTGCGGATAGGAAGAGAGCCCCGGCGTATCGCGCAGTTCGTGGCGGAAGTTCTTGAGGTGCTCCTCAGTCAGCCGGCCTTCCAGAAAAGCGCGTGCGTACACGCCGGGCGAAGCGTGGCCCTGAAAATAGATGAGGTCGCCGGGCTCTTCGCCGTACTTGGCGTGGAAGAAATGGTTGAAGCCCACTTCCAGCAGGGTGGCCAGCGAGGCGTAGGTGGAAATATGGCCGCCGATACCGTGGTCGTATTTGTTCTGCCGCACCACCATGGCCATGGCATTCCACCGGATGAGGCTCTTGATGCGCCGTTCCATAGCGCGGTCGCCGGGGTAGGGCAATTCGTCCTCCACCCGGATGGTGTTGATATATGGCGTGTTCAGGGAAATGGGGACTTCGGCGCCGCTGCTGCGTGCCCGCGAGGCCAATTGCTCCAGCAGGTACCGGGCGCGGTCGGAACCGCCATCCTCGATGACCTGGTCGAGCGACTCCAGCCACTCCTGCGTTTCCTGGGGATTCAGGTCTACGACCCTCTCACTTCGTATCTGGTGCATGAGTTCTTTTATTATACCCGGCTGGGGGGATCGGGCCGCTCGAAGCCGCCGCAACGCATACCACCAGCCGGAACGGTAACAGCTGAGCGAGTTGCAGTATTCGAGTGATCGACCGCTCGCTCGCGGTCGCGGCTCGGTAGGCTCTTGCTAACACAGAGGCGCCATCCCGAGCCGCGCGCGCTAGCAAGCGGTTCTTCGAGTTTTGCAACTCCCTCAGCTGGTAGCCTATAAGCTTCCCTGGCGATCCTACTCTGTGAGGGAAACAAGAGGACGCAATCGAGAGACATTCTTGCGGCTCAGAAATATTGGAAGGAGTACTTAAATGCCAAAACCAAAGATTAGTACCGAGCCCTATCGCGAAACTCTTCTCAATGCTCTCAAAAATCCCGGCGAGGCCGTTCACTATTTAAATGCTTGCCTGGAGGACGGAGCCGTCCGGGTGTTCCTCCTGGCACTTCGCGATGTTGCCGACGCCCGTGGTGGAATTTGGCAGCCGTCTTGAACGCATGTGGCCTTCGCCTGAGCGTGCAGCCATCGGTATCCAGGCGCGGGAAGAAACGAGTCGCGTGACAGTTCCTACGACGGCGCGCTCCCCGCAGCCCTTTCATACTCCGCATTAAACTCGCAGCCGATCAGCGCGATCACCGCCATCAGGTACATCCACACCAGCAGCGCGATGCCGGCGCCGACCGAGCCGTACATCACGTTGTAGCGCCCGATATTGCGCACGTACCAGGCGAATCCGGCGGTGGCCAACAACCAGAAAATCGTCGCCAGCACCGCGCCCGGCCAGACGTAACGCCAGCGCTGGGGGCGGTACGGGCCGAAGAAATATAACGTACAGGTGACCGACACCGTGGTGAGAAATGCCAGCAGGTATCGCGCCCCGCGGCTGACAATCCTGGTCAGTACGGAGAGCGGTGTCAGCATGGGATCCACCTTCATCCAGCCGAGCACCGTACCTTCCACCTGCGTACCGAAAATCACCAGCGCCGTGGCGCAGACCAGGGGGAAGGCCGCCAGCAGCACCATGGCGATGGCCACGCCTTGCGTCGCCAGAAAGCTGCGGCTGCGCGGAATGCGATAGATGGACTGAAACCCCTCCAGCAAGCTTTTGATCACTCCCGAAGCCGCCCACACGGAAATGATTCCAGCCACAATGAGCAGCGACACGGGGCGCGCGCCGGTGACGCGGAACTGCTGCATCACCAGGCCTTCGGTGCCCGGCGGGACGATCTGATCGAGCGAATCCTCCAGGATCCGGGAGACGAATTCGGCGCGTGTCTGCACCAGAATGGTCGCCGCGGACGCCAGTACCGGGAAGAACGAAAGCAGCGCCGAATATGCCGCGCCCTTGGCGATGGACAGGCAACCGTCATCGAAGGCCGCGTACACGCTGCGGCGCAGGAGCCAGAATAAGACTCGCGGAGTCAGGCGCACGGCCGTGGCTCACCCTAAAATCTGGGCAAGGTGGTGCTCCATATGGTCCACGTAGCTGGAGATCACCTCCGAGAGCGGCACCGGCTCGCTGCCGCCGATGGCGCACGGCACCGGCAGCGCCGCCTCCGGCACGTTGCGGATAATGTGCAGCAAATGGCGATTGTAGAGCAGCCAGAGATTGACTATGTCGGGCCAACTCTCGGTAGCGTATTGCTGCGCCGCCACCCAGCCTTCCTGCTGATAACTGGGACCGTCGTAGCTGGGCGCCAACTGCGCGCGCACGAATCGCTGATGATTGTTGGCCGCCGAATCGATGAGGTGGCCGAGGACCTGCTTCTTCGACCATTGCCCGGGAGCGGATGGCTGCGACGCATCGGCATCGGACAAATCGGCGAGGCGGAGGGGCGTGGCGGCGAGAATGCGCGCCAGGCGGTCGGCGGTTTGTGTCATTTCAGAATCACCTTCGCGGTAGCGGTATTGTTGGCGCTGTCGGCCACGCGGATCACCA
>CAZARO010000896.1:0-3204 GCA_964487165.1 uncultured Solibacteraceae bacterium
GCGCAGCCCGTTGGACCGCGCCAGAGTCACGGTCTGCCGCCGGATATCGCGGATCGGGGCCTTGGCCTCCTGAATATTAGCGCACACGCCGGTGCCGATCTCCACCACCGACTGATGCATTTCCGGCTTGACGATTTCGCCCAGAAGCGTCCGGCCCTTCTGGATGATCTCGGCGGTGATGTGCGACTTCAGGTCGCGCGTTTCGGGGTCGACCGTCTGGTATTCTTCCTCGATCCCTATGGTGAGGCTGGGACGTTTGGGCGCGCTCATTGGTTTCCTCCCGCAAGGAAGGACGCCCAGCGCATCTCCGGCGTTTCGGGCGGAGCCAGCGCGCGCGCCACGGCCATTTGGGCCACCCGATCCACCACCCATTGGAAGTTATCCGGCCCCACGGATTCCAGCCCCGCGTCGGGAGCCGGATTCATGAAGTCGATGGCGTACGGGATGCCGTTCTCGACGGCGAATTCCACGGTATTGAGGTCGTAGCCTAGGGCGCGGCAAAGCGTGAGCGCGTCGGCCACCATGCGCTGCTGCAATTCCGGGGACGCGGGCGGATTGCCGGGCACGTAGCGCAGGTGATGCGGCGCGCCGGGATCGTAACGCATGACGTGAACGTGCTGCCGGTCGATCACGTAGCAGCGAAAATACTCCGAAAAGCGCACGGCGGCCTGCAGCGTCATGCAGAGGTCGCCGCTCTCATCGTAAGCGGCGGAGAACTCGTCGGGCGAATTCACCTTGGTGACGTTCTTCCACCCGCCGCCATCGTGCGGCTTCAAGAAAGCCGGAAAGCCGACATACTCGAAGACACCCGCCCAGTCGAGCGGATATTCCAGGTTGCGCATGGAGTGGCTGGTTGTGCCGGGCGGGTGCGTTTTGTGCGGCAGCAGGACGGTAGGCGGCACGGCCACGCCCAGTTTCGCGGCCAGCGCATAGTTGAAAAACTTGTCGTCGGCGCTCCACCAGAAGGGATTGTTGATCACCTGGGCGCCGCACAGCACGGCGTTCTTGAGGAACGATCGATAGAACGGAATATCGTGCGAGATGCGGTCGATAATGACGTCGTAACCGCTCGCCTCCGCCATGCGGACGCCGCCGACCTTCAGGTGTTCGGCGTGAACTCCCGGGACGCCCATGGAATTGATGCGGTCCACCAGCGCCGGTGGAAACGACTCTTCCATGCCATAAAGAATGCCGATTCTGGCCATCTTCTACCTCATTGAACGAAAAAC
The DNA here is from genome assembly GCA_964487165.1 of uncultured Solibacteraceae bacterium. GTDB lineage: Bacteria > Acidobacteriota > Terriglobia > Bryobacterales > Bryobacteraceae > PALSA-129. The sequence goes on from CAZARO010000896.1 coordinate 1,230, forward strand.
TTGTGGGCCATTTTCTGCCACCAGGGCCAGTCGTGCCCGAACCCCTGCCATACATCGAGAATGTGCGGAATGCCTTTCACCCCGAGCGCGTGCGCCAGCTTCACGTTTTGATCGAACAGCGCGTCCCCGTCGCCCACCACCAATACATAATAGCTATGGCGGATGCGTTCCAGAAACCAGGGATCTTCGAGGCGCGGCAGGTAATCGAGCGGCGAATGCAGGTAGGCATCCTGATTATAGAAGCCGTCGAGGAAGCGCCGCGGAATATCGAAGGCGCCCGACATGGAGACCGCGTAGGTGACGATGTCGGGGTGGCGCAAGGCGAAATTGATGGCGTGGTATCCGCCGAAGCTGCAGCCCGTGGTTCCCATTTGGCCCCAACTGGTGCGGTTGCGGACGAAGGGCGCGAGCTCCAGCGCGAGGTACGCGTCGAAGGCATTCTGGCGGTGCAAACGGCCGGCCGGCGAAGCGCCTTTGTTGTACCAGGATTCCTGGTCCACCGAATCGATGCAGATGCACTGCAGCTCGCCGCGGTCAATCTTCGGCGCCAGCGCGCCCACCATGCCGCGGTCTTCATACTCGAAGAAGCGGCCGCCGGAGGTGGGGAAGACCACGATGGGAAAGCCGGCGTGGCCGTACGCCAGCAACTCCATATCACGGTGCAGAGACGGGCTATACCACTTGATGTAATCACGGCGCATGAGGGAATGGACTTCTCATATCGTACACTGAACAATTGACTCCACGAGCGAAGGACGACGGCCGGCTCCGTCTACATCCCAGATTCGCTTCCCGCTATCTTTCCACCCCGCGCGACATGCTGGTATATCTGCCCCCCGGATACCACGCCACGGAGGCGCGCTACCCGGTGCTGTATTTGCAGGACGGGCAGAATCTCTTCGATGCGGCCACGGCGTTCGGGGGCAACGAATGGCGCGCCGATATCACCGCGGACGCCCTGGTGCGCGGCGGGCAGATCGAGCCGCTGATCATGGTCGGGCTCTATAACACCGGCGTGCGGCGCATCTCGGAATATACGCCCACCCGCGACCGGCGTCTGCGCAAGGGCGGCAAGGCCGAGCGCTATGCGCTGATGCTGGCGCGCGAGGTGAAGCCCTTCATCGACCACAACTATCGCACGCGCAAATCGGCGTGCGATACGGGCGTGGGCGGATCGTCACTGGGGGCGCTGGTCTCGCTGGTGGCGGGGCTGCGGTATCCGCGCGTGTTCGGCAAGCTGGCGCTGATGTCGCCTTCGGTATGGTGGGACGAGCACGCCATACTGCCGCTGATCGAGGCGTGGACGCCGGCGCGCGCGGCACGCATCTGGATCGATACGGGCACGGAGGAGGGAGGCAGTCCCGAGAAAGTAGTGGCGGACGCGCGCCTGATGCGCGATGCGTTGGCGAAGAAAGGCGCGGATCTGCGCTACGTGGAGGCGCAGGGGCACCAGCACAATGAGGCGGCGTGGAGCGCGCGGTTGGGGGCGATGCTGGAGTATTTATTCCCGGCGAAGGTGGCGGCGTCGAACTGACAACTGAGCTTAAATGCTGCTTCCGCTATCGAGGAGGATTCGTGCGGGCGTGGCAGGGAAGGTGGCGGGTTGGTCGTTCCTAATCGGGCGGGCGGGACCTCTTTCCGAGTGGCGCGTGATGCGCCTCGATCGGCACTTCGACGAGGTGGCGACTGTACGTCCAAATGAGAGGCAGGTGAATCTACGATAACTCCCTCTATCAGCCACGATGGAACTTCGCCGGGGAGCGCCACTTCTAACCCAAGTAATGCAGACGATGAGATGCATGCGTGCGGGGCTTGGTCTGACGGCTTTTGCCTCGTGGTCCTCGCGCGGTGTGTTCAACCCCTTCCATCGAAGTTGAACACGCCGATGTTTACTTTGATGCCCAGCGCGGTGAAAGCTTCGATCGTGTCGGCCTGCTGCCTGGCGGTCGGCCGGCTTGCACTGTTGCTTTCTCTC
>CAZARO010000897.1:0-3200 GCA_964487165.1 uncultured Solibacteraceae bacterium
TGAAACATCACCGTGAAGTCCACGAATTGCTGCGGCTTGAGCGATACCGGGAGCGCCGGCGCGCTGGCGCTGGCCACCGAAAACCCCGCGCCGCTGAGGGTCAGCAGATCCAGGTTGGCCGCGGCGGAGGAAATGTTGGTGATTTGGAAGGGTACGGAGAGCGACGTGCCCGGCGCCACGTCGCCCAGATTGTAGGTCTGCACCACCGGCTGAGCGATGCCACCGTTCACCAGGTAGAGTTGAAACTGCGCGCGCGCATTGCAGGCCATGAGAGCCAGCAGCACGGCGCACAGCAGCAGGCTCTTCATGGCTTGCCCACCGTAAGGGAAGGGATCCCGATGGAGATGCCGGACGCGCTCGCGGCGGTCGCGGTGGACGCCGGCGCGGACGCGGCGGATGCGCCGGAATTAGATTTGCCGGCGACCAGGGCTCCCGCTGCCGCCGCGCCGCCCGCCAGCACGCCCAGCACCACCCACTTGAGCGGACCGTGCATGAAGGAGGGCTTCGCCGGGCTGGACGGCGAGCCCGCCGCCGAGCTGGCCGGCGCCGCCCCGTTCTTCGCGTCGGCGATGTATTGAAACGTCACCATGCCGGCGCGGGCCTGCTCTTTCGAGGCCACGATGCGAATGGCGAACCGGCCCGCCGTGCGGTTCAGCAGCATGGTGTGGAGGCTGGCGCGCCCGCGTGCGTCGGTGACGGTCACGTCGGTCCGCAATCCGTTGCCAAAGCTGCCGCCGGGGCCCTCCTCGGGCAGATGGAAACTTACCGATGCGCCTTCCACGGGCTTGCCGGTCTCATCGGTAACGGCCACCGCCAGAGGCCGCGAATTGCGCGAACCGGCCGCGTTGACGGCCCCTTCACCTTCAATTACCTGGATGTGCAGGACAGCCACCTGGGCGACAGCCAGGCGGACGCATACCCCGAACAGGGCCGCCGCGAACAGAATGAGTTTCACTTTGCCGGGATAGTAACCCGGTCAGGCCGATTTTCTCACCAAAACCACCGTGACATTGTCGGGACCGCCGGCCTCCTTGGCGGCGACGATCAATTCGGCGCAGCGCTCCTCCAGCTCTCCCACGCGCCCGCGCTGCAGGATCTGCTCGATTTGCGACGCTTCCAGCACGCCGTGCAGCCCGTCGCTGCAGAGCAGCACCAGCGCGCGATCCTGCAGCCGCACGCAGTAATAGTTCACGGTGAGGGGCGCGCTGGCCCCGATGGCCATGGTGAGGACGTGGCGCATGGGGTGGGTGCGCAGGCTCTCTTCATCCAGCCCGAGCGGCCGGCCGACCTCGTTGACCCACGTCTGGTCGTCGGTAATCACGCGCAGGCCGCCGTCATCCAGAAGGTACGCGCGGCTGTCGCCTACGCTGGCGATGGAAAAGCCCTCGGTCAGGTCGAGCGCCGCCACCAGCGTGGTGCCCATGCCTTCCAGTCCGGGATCGCTTTGCGCCGCCGCCAGCACGCGCTTGTTGGCTTCCTCCACAGCGGTGAGCAGCACCTGGGAATCGAGCTGCGGCGCGGAGTGAACGATCTCCGCCACGGTGTCCACCGCGAGCCGCGAAGCTTTCTCGCCCGCTTTGGCGCCGCCCATTCCGTCGGCGAGAACATACAACCCGGTATCCGGCTCAATCAGGCAATAGTCCTCATTGTTGCTTCGGACACAGCCCTTATCCGACAAGGCGAAGGCTTCCAACATTTTCTCGCAGCTCCCTTCCGAGCAGTCTGCTACTCAAACTTCCCGACGGCGAAGTGTACTCGCAATTCTACTTTGAACAGCATAGCGTAAAATAGAGGAGTTTCCCGAATGATCTGGTACCGCCTTCGCCTCACGCTCGACATGATCAAATTCGAGCACTCGGTTTTCGCCCTGCCGTTCGCCCTCACCGGAGCGCTCCTGGCGTTCCGCCAAAGCGGCTTCGACTCGCCCGGAATCTGGCGCCAATTGCTCTGGATCGTGGTGGCGATGGTGGCCGCCCGTTCGGCCGCCATGGCGTTCAATCGAGTGATCGACGCGGAGATTGACGCCCGCAATCCGCGGACGAAGACGCGGCACCTTCCCGCCGGGTTGCTCTCTCCGGGGTTCACCTGGGGCTTTGTGGTGGTGGCCTCGCTTCTGCTGTTCTTCGCGGCGTTCGAATTGAATCCGTTGTGCCTGCGCCTGGCGCCGCTGGCGCTGGCCATCGTATTTTTCTATTCCTATACCAAGCGCTTCACCACGTTTTCGCACCTGGTGCTGGGGCTCAGCCTGGGAATCGCGCCCGCCGCCGCGTGGATCGCGGTGCGCGGCTCGCTCGACCCGCGCATCCTGCTGCTGACCGCCGCGGTGATGTTCTGGACCGCGGGGTTCGACGTGATCTACTCCTGCCAGGATTACGATTTCGACCGCGAAGAGGGGCTGTGGAGCGTGCCGCGGGCGCTGGGAATCGCCTCGGCCCTACGCGTGGCGCGCCTGCTGCACCTGCTGATGGTGGGATGCCTGCTGGCGCTGGTCTACACCCTGCACGTGGGCGCGCTGGCGGTGGCCGGCGTGGCGGCCATTGTGGCGCTGCTGATTTACGAACACAGCCTGGTGAAACCCAACGATCTGTCGCGCGTGAACGCGGCCTTCTTCACCATGAACGGTTACGTGAGCGTGTTATTCTTTTTATTCTGGGCCGCCGATATCTTCCTGCTGAAACCGGGTGTCTGAACTATGCCGCTTGTCATCGATGATCCACGTTTAGCTCCTATCGGCGAGAAGGTGGAAGCCGGCCAGCGCCTTTCCTTCGAAGACGCGGTGCTGCTCTACCGCACGCCCGACATCCTGACGGTGGGCTACCTGGCCAACCTGGTGCGCGAGCGGATGCACGGCAACCGGACGTACTTCAACGTCAACCGCCACATCAACCCCACCGACGTGTGCGTGGCCAGTTGCCGCCTGTGCGCTTTCGGAAAGCACGTGCGCGACCCCAAAGCATACACCATGTCGCTCGACGAGGTGTGGCACCGCGCCGGCGAGGGCTGGAGCGAGGCGGTGACGGAATTTCACATCGTCGGCGGGCTGCACCCGGAGCTCACTCTGGACTGGTATTGCGAGATGCTGCGCGGGCTCAAGCAGCGCTTCCCGCGGGTGCATTTGAAGGCCTTCACCATGGTGGAGATCGCGTACCTCGCGCGGCGCACCAAAATCTCCATCCGCGAAACCCTGGAGCGGCTGCGCG
>CAZARO010000898.1:0-3198 GCA_964487165.1 uncultured Solibacteraceae bacterium
CGCCGGCGCGTGCAGGAGCAGTTTCTGGATGGCCGCATCGAAGTGATGGTGGCCACCATCGCGTTCGGCATGGGAATCGATAAGCCCGACGTGCGCACCGTGATCCACACCGCGCTCCCCGGCAGTCTGGAAGCGTATTACCAGGAGATCGGGCGTGCCGGACGCGATGGCCAACCGAGCCGCACCATCCTGATGCATTCTTACGCCGACCGCCGCACGCACGATTACTTTTTTGAGCGCGACTACCCGGACGTCTCGGTGCTCGAAAGCATCTTCGCCAAGCTGGGCGCCGAGTTGCAGGAAAAGGCCGCGTTGCAGCGGCAATCGCGCCTGGGTGAGGACGAGTTCGATAAGGCGCTCGAAAAGCTGTGGATCCACGGCGGGGCGGTAGTGGATTACGCCGAGAGGGTGACTCGCGGGCATGACCATTGGCGCGAAACCTACGCCGCGCAGGGCAACCAAAAACAGCAGCAGCTGGATCTCATGCTGCGCTTCGCCGAAAGCAACGAGTGCCGCATGACCGGGCTGGTGCGCCATTTCGGCGACTTTGCCGGCGCCCGCCAGCCCTGCGGCATTTGCGATTTTTGCGCACCTGAGGAGTGCGTCGGCCAGCGCTTCCGCGCCGCCACGAAATCCGAACAGGCCACCGCGGAGGCCGTGCTGGCGTCCCTGCGCAAAGGCGGCAAAACCACCGGCCGCCTATACACCGAGCTCAATGGCGATGGCGGGATGACGCGCGACGCGTTCGAGGAATTGCTCGGCGCCATGGCGCGCGCGGGGCTGGCGCGCCTGGCTGCCGAGGTGTTCGAGAAGGACGGCAAAAGCATCCCCTACCGCAAGGCCATGCTGCTGGAAGACCGCGAGAGTTTCGAACTCCGCATGAAAGCGGATGTGGCGACGGCCGGGAAGGGGCGGAAACGCAAGACGAAGGTGGAGGCTCGCGGCAAACGCAAGCGGGCTGGGGCGAAGACCACGGCAGTTACTGCCGCTCCCGATGCAGGCGTGGCGGCGGCGCTGCGGAATTGGCGGCTGGCCGAAGCTAAACGCCACGGCGTACCGGCATTCCGCATCTTCAGCGACAGGGCGCTCGATGCTATGGCGACTACTCGTCCCGGAACGGCGGCGGAGCTGCTGGCCATTCCGGGCATCGGCATCAGCACCGTGGAGAAATATGGCGCGCAGCTTTATCGCCTGCTGCACGCGGGCGGGGCCTAGTGGCTGTCGCCGTCGTGATCGACATCCCCGGAACCGGAAAGAGCTTTCTGCGCGATGGCGCTCAGTTGCACGGTGTCCTGGGGTGAACTCGAATGATGCACCGGAGGTTGCGCCGGTTTGGGCGGGTGCGAACTCTCGATCTGTTGCGGTTGGGTGCTACCTACACTGTTAACCATGGATGTAAATTTCTCCTACAATAACTCTTCGGCCAAAGCGCAGAAGATTCTAGGAGAAAACGGTGATTGACCGCTGCTAAGACGAGAAAGCCTTTGCAACGGACCGCGGCTTGCCAGCGTCACATAAGAACAAATTACCTGATGATTCTTCCTTCATCGACTGACTTATTGATTGTCGGCGGCGGACCCGCCGGCCTGGCCGCCGCCATCGCCGCGCGGCGGCGCGGCCTGGATGTAACCGTGGCTGACGCGCAACGGCCGCCGATCGATAAGCCTTGCGGAGAGGGAATCATGCCGGATGGGCTGGCGGCGGCGCGAGCGGTGGGAATCGAACTGGAGGGTCCGGCGGCGCACTGGTTTCCGGGCATTCGCTTTTGCGAAGGCGCCAATTCCGTGGAAGCGCGGTTCGCGCGCGGACCGGGGTTGGGCATAAGCCGGACCGCGTTGCACCAGGCGCTGGCGGAACAGGCCGCGGATGCCGGCGCGCGGCTGGCGTGGGGTACCGCGGTAACCGGCATCGATGCCGAGGGTGTTTACGCGGCTGGTGAGCGCGTGGCGGCCCGCTGGATTGTGGGTGCGGATGGCGGCCACTCGCGCGTTCGCCGCTGGGCGGGGCTGGACGCGGGCACGCGGCCGAGGCTGCGCTACGGGTTCCGCCGCCATTACCGGCTGGCGCCGTGGACTGACTTGGTGGAGATTCACTGGGGCGACCGCTGCCAGCTCTACATCACGCCGGTGGCGGAGCGGGAAGTCTGCGTCGTGCTGCTGGCCGGCGACCCGCATCTAAGGATCAATGATGCGCTGGCCCGGTTTCCGGCAGTGGCGCGGCGCGTTGGGCATCTGGCGGCGCTGCCCGGAGAGCGCGGCGCAGTCTCGGCCTCGCGCCGGCTGCGCGCGGTGTGTCGCGCGAATGTGGCGCTGGTGGGTGACGCTTCCGGATCCGTGGACGCCATCACGGGCCAAGGATTATGCCTGCTGTTTCAACAGGCCGCCGCCCTGGCCGCGGCACTGGAGCGCGGCGACCTGGCAGCGTACCAGCGCGAGCACGCCCGCATACGGCGGCGGCCGCAGTTGATGGCGGAGCTGATGCTGATGCTGGACCGCAGCGCGCCCCTGCGCCGGGGCGTGATGAGAACGCTGGCCTGGCACCCGCCGCTGTTCGCCGGGATGCTCGGCTTCCATACAGGAGCAGCTACATGAGAGCTCGTTGGGCCGCAGCGCTGGCCTGTGCGGCCATGTGTACCGGGGTGCCGGCGCAGGATCTGGCGCTGCACTTTGACGCCGCCGATACCAAAGTGGAATTCACGCTGGGCGACGTGCTGCACACCGTGCATGGCACCTTTCAATTAAAGCGCGGCGAGTTTCGCTTCTCGGCCGATGGCGGCAAGGCATCCGGCGAACTGGTGGTGGACGCAGGCAGCGGAGCGAGCGGAAACGCCACGCGCGACCGGCGCATGACCAGCGAAATTCTGGAGACCGCGCGCTTCCCGGAGATCGTCTTCCGTCCCGACCGACTGGATGGCGCGGTGGCGGCGCAGGGCCACTCGCAGGTGCAAGTACACGGCCAGTTCATCATCCACGGGGAGGGGCATGAAATGCTGATTCCGGCGGAGGTGGACGCGAGCGCGGGCGTGTATACCGCCACGCTGCGGTTCACCGTGCCGTATCAGAAGTGGGGCATGAAGAACCCCAGCGTGATGCTGCTGCGCGTGTCCGACAAGGTGGAGATCACGGTGCACGCGGTGGGGCACCAGTAGGGCAGGATGGCATCCCAATGTCACTTACATTGGCCTATGAGCCGTACCTG
>CAZARO010000899.1:0-3191 GCA_964487165.1 uncultured Solibacteraceae bacterium
GCCGCCGGTGTTGGCGGCGTAGATGCCGCCCACCATGCGCCCCTGGTCTTCGCCGCGTTCGGCCACCGCCGCCAGCGCCAGCGGAAAGCTCGCGCCCCACAGCAGGGTGGCCGGCAGCACGGTCCACAAGGTGCGTGCCAGGTCCACCTGAAAGGTGAACGTGGGGCTGGTGGAGAGCAGCGGGTTCACCGGCCAGAACGGCAAGGAGTCGGAGAGCATATACGCGGTCCATGCCACCGCGCCCGCCAGCAGCAACTGGCAGATCCCGATGGCCACGCGCGGACGCACATCGCCGCGCAGCAGTGCCGACGCCGCCGCGCTGCCGATCCCGATCCCCACCAGAAAGACGGCCAGAATAATCGAGAACGTGTACACCGTGGCGCCCAGCAGCAAGCTGAGCAGCCGCGTCCAGACCACTTCCGCACCCAGCGCGGTGGCTCCCGATATCGCGATGGTGATGTAAATGGGCCACGGTCCCATCGCCGGTTTCGGCGGCGTGCCGCCGGTTTGGCCAGCGGGAGCGGCACTCCGCTTCACCAGCGCGAAGGCGGACAGGCCGACGATTCCATTGATGCCGGCGGCCACTAATGTGGCTACCGTCAGGTCGAAGACGCGCAGCAGGTAGAAGCCGGCCAGCAGGCATCCGAAGACCGCGCCGGCGGTATTTCCGCCGTAGAGCAGTCCCAACCACGAGACGCCTTCCGGGCTCGATTCCACCCATCGCGCGGCGGCCGGCAGGGACGCGCCCATCAGAACCGTCGGCGGCATCAGGCAGAGGGCGCAGATCAACGCCCGGAATAAAATCGCCGGCATGCCGTGGCCGACCGCCGCCACGTACACGCTATCGAGCAGCGGGATCACTACCAGCGCCAGAATGCCACACGCGCCGATGCCCCATTCGAGGAACCCATACACGCGCAGCGGATGCATGCCGCGTGCGCGTGCCAGGCGGGGAAGCGCCAGGCTACCCAGGCACAGGCCACCCATGAAAGTGGCCAGCAGAACCCCGAGAGAAACCGCGGTGGACCCGATGACCAGTTGCAGCAACTGATACCAGACGATCTCGTAGATCAAGGCGGAGCATCCGCTGGCGGCGAACAGCAGCAGCAAAACGGGGAGGTAGCGGCGCGCGGCGCCGGGCGTTTGCGATTCTTTTGCGGTCATCTCAGGGGGCCAGCTTCAAAAAGAAGTGAATAGGGCATCATAACGCAATCGGGTGATTAGCCGATTTTGCCGAAAGATTTCCCCCATTCCGGCACGATTCGTACTATCATTTGGTTTCATATAGAAGTTTGAAATCATTTTCAGGAGCACTTGTTTGCCTGTTCGCCGCCTTTTTTGTCTCTTGTCTTGTCTGGCGGTCTGCACTCTGATGGCAGCCGCCGCCGTCGCGGGTAACGACGACGGGTCCGACCCCACCTGGAATCTGCCCGTGTTGGAGCGCGCCGCGATTCCCCTGCCAGGGCTCGCTGCCGCGGAAATTCCGGACTGCAGTGTGGCGCCGCTGCCGGAGATCGTGGACGCGGAAGCGGTCCAATTCGAGAACCTGGACAGTCCCGATACCGGCGGCCTGATGCCGGCCATGGCGCAGGCACTGGACAAGTTCCGCAAGCTGGTGACTTCCGCGGGAGGCACCTTCGATCTCAAGTCGGCCTACCGGCCGCTGGCATACCAGGAGCATTTGCAGCAGGTGTGGTTCAAGTGGATGCGCGAATTGCGTTTCAACCACCAGCCCGGCTGCCAGGGATTACGCGCGCAAGTGAGCGAAGAGTTCACCCGTCATAAGCTGATGCCCACGCAGATGCCGGTGACCGATTCCGACCACACACGCGGCATCGCCTTCGACGCCGCCATATTGATGCCCAGGCTGGCGCGGCTGAAGAAGCGCCGCGTGAGCCTGGATCGTCTCGCCCTGTTGGCCGGTCTCAGGCGGCCGGACATCCGGCACGATCCGGTGCACTTCAAGTTGGTGGCTCCCACCCCGGTGCGAACGCAGCCCAGCGAATAGTTGCTGCTTTTTTTGTTACTAAACATGGCGGGCTGAAGCCCACCCCACCGGTGGCGCGGGCTTCAGCCCGCGATAGCCGAGTACCGCTCGGCCGCAGGATGGCATCCCAAGGTCACTTACATTCCCTATATCCAGGTACCTGCATAGGGGTGCCCTCTGGGCCCGCCGACCCCCTGGCCGGCCTCCCTTCGGCGCTAGAGACTTGATTCTCCGAGAGAAGAGCGGGACGAGGGCGTCCCGCGCGGACCAGGGGGTCCGCCCCACAATTAACGCAGAATCCCACCTTTCCGGCAATGTAAGTGACATTGGGATGCCATCCGGCCCTACTTAGTGGCCCACTTAGCGAAGAACGCGTCCGACGCCAGTTCCTCCAACTCGCGCGACTCCGCATAGGCATACTCCGCGACCCGCCGCTGCCGCAACTTTTCGAGCAGCCGCACGCGCCGCTCGGCCTCCCGAAGCTTGAGGCGTTGGGCCGCGGCGTCCGCCTCGCAGCGCTCGCGGACGGCCTTCAGTTCCACTTCGCGCTTGCGAGCGCCCAACCGGTAGAGCCCCAGCGCCACGAATTCGCGCGCCGGAATGGCCTTTCGCGAGACCATGTCGCTCTCGATGGCAAGGCGCTCGGCCGCGAGCGACGCGATGGCCTGGCGCGCATCGGCCAGCGCGGCCAGCAGGACGGTGAGACGGCGCTCCTCCAGTTCGTACTGGCGGGTGTACCATTCGAGCACCTTTTCCAGCCGGAAGCGGAAAGTCTTCATGGCAAACTACAGTCTCGCGGCGATCGCCTGCGCCTTGGCGATGCTGTCCGCCAGCGGTGCGTCCTGCGACGTGTCCTGGCGGAGGAACGCCAGGATCTCGGGCTGCATGCGTACCGCCGTGTCCAGGCGGGGATTGCTTCCCGGAACGTAAGCTCCCAACTCGATGAGGTCGCGCGAATCCTCGTAGGTGGATAGCGCCTCGCGAATCTTGCGCGCGGACCCGAGTTGCACCGGGCTGGAAAGCTGGGTCGTGAGCCGGCTGATGGAATGCATCACGTCGATGGCGGGGTAGTGTCCGGTGGCGGCCAGGCGGCGGGAAAGAATGATGTGGCCGTCCAGGATGGCGCGCACGGCGTCGCAGATGGGCTCATTGAAGTCGTCGCCTTCCACCAGGACGGTGAAGAATCCGGTGATGGAGCCCTTCT
>CAZARO010000900.1:0-3186 GCA_964487165.1 uncultured Solibacteraceae bacterium
GGAAGATCCGGCTGTAATCGTGCGGCTGGCGGTTACTCCGGGAGATGTCTCCACAATCAGGCCGCTGGACCCGGGGTCGCTGAGTCCGCCGGCCGCGCAGGTCTCCGTGCCGGACGAATTCAGCCAGCACACTCCCGTTCCGGTTTTCGCATAGACCCGCAGGAACCCGGATGCCGGAGCGGCGGGGGTGGAAATCTGCGCCCACGGCAGGTAACTGCTGAATAGGCTGGTGCCGTCGAATGTCTTATTCTGCAGACTGCCGGTGCCCGAGGGAGTTACATAGTCGGTATCGGGGATGGCGGGTCCGAGGCTGGATGCGCCGGCCGTGGGAGTGCCGATCTTCATCAAGGTGGCGGCCGATGGTATCGCGTCCGCCCAGACGTAGTTAAAGCTGGTAGTAAATGGGCTGGTGGGCGCCAGTATCTGACGGGTATTCGTGCCCGACCCCGCCGGCCAGGTAATATATCCCGCAAAGCCGCCGGGACAGGCCAGTGTCCCGCCGCTATTAGTACACAAACCGGCGACTCCCTGTCGTCCCGGACCGGCCGAAACCATCAGTGTACCGGCGGCAGTAAACGGACCTGCCATGGTGACGGCCGTCGCGGAACTGCATGGCCCACCCGCCGAGACGATATTTCCGGAGCTGTTGAACTGCGCGCAGTCGCCGGAATTGACGGTGCCGCCGGCGAACGACAGGTTCGATCCCAGCAGGCTCCACGTGTTGGCAGCGGTGCATCCGTAGAGATTTTGTCCCGCCGGCGCGGCCAGGTTGAAGTAAGTCGCGCCCACCGAACAAGTGGATGGCAGAGCGCTGCCGGCCTGCGAAGGTTTGGTGGAAGACGCGTTCGAAAAGTCGACGCTCTTGCTCTGCGTCCGCAAGTCGACCGCGGTTTGGGCGAATAACATCGGCCGGCCACTTAGTAACAGCAGTAACAGCCGGTAACGGATGGGTTTCATGATCGCAACAGTCCTTTTGAGCCTTGGCTGCACCCGCGTTTGTCCGGACAATTCCACGCCATTGAGGGTGAGCCTCCGACGGCCTGAGCGTAGACTGGCGCCCTGCGGAGCCGCCGCTCCCGCCGATGTAAGTTACACAGAAGGAATGGCAAAGAAGAAAGCAGAAACTTGTGACTGGCCATTTGCGGTGTGCCGTGATTTATAATCTGGGGCGGAGAGTGCCTAATCGTGCGAAAGACATGCTGCACCCTGATCGTGACCGGTCTGGCGACGTTGGCCGTGGCCCAGGCCCAGACCGTCGATGAATTCAAGAGTCCGCGCACCCAGTGCTGCCTGCCGGGAACCATACAGCGCCTGGCGGCCCAACTGGACGACTGGAACCAGCTCGGCCAGTTTTACGCCGCCAATGAAGAGCTCAAGAAGCAGCCCGCGGACCCCAAGCGCGTGGTCTTCATGGGCGATTCGATCACCATCGGCTGGCACCTGGACGAATCGTTCCCCGGCAAGCCCTACGTGAACCGCGGCATTAGCGGCCAGACCACGCCGCAGATGCTGGTCCGCATGTTCCCCGACGTGATCGACCTGAAGCCCGCCGCCGTCATCATTCTGGCCGGCACCAACGATATCGCGCGCAATACCGGACCGGAGACGCCCGCCATGATCGAAGAGAATTTCCAGGCGATGACCGAACTGGCCCAGGCGCACGGCATCAAGGTGATCCTCTGCGCCATCACGCCCATCGCCGATTACGGACGCGCCAAGATGAGCGAAGGCCGCCCGCCGGCGGACATCCTCAAGCTCAACGCGTGGATCAAAGACTACGCCGCCAGGGCGCACGCCATCTATGCGGATTACTTCTCGGTGTTAGTGGACGGCGCGGGCGCCCTCAAGCCCGTGATCTCCCAGGATGGCCTGCACCCCAACGCCGATGGTTACAAGCTGATGGCGCCGGTGGCCGAAGCCGCCATCGCCAAAGCATTACAATAGCGCTACACCCACCAGCCCGACCTTCGCCAGTTTGAGGGGTTAGCTATCGCTTGACAAGTCGAGCGGTCTAACCTCCGAACGAATTGAATAGGGCCACAGATGCACACAGATAAACACCGATAAGAAGGAAGCAAGAACGAGATATCTTCTGCGGTGGGTTTTTATCCGTGTTCATCTGTGGCCAAACTTGTACTGCCCGCGGTACACCCCGACGGCGGAACCATGGTCGAAAGGCCAAGGGATCGCCTCGCCGACAATCTTTCATCTAGCTCGTAACGAGCGCGCCCCAATGTTTAAGGCGCCCAGCCTTACACCCACCAAGGCGCGGCCGGCTGCTCGCGAATCACGATCTCGCTCAGGAAGCTGGCCGCCTTGGTCAGTCCTTCTTCCGGCGAAAGGATGGTGTCCTCGTGCTCGATAGAGAGCACGTAGTCATAGCCGTACATACGCAGCGTGGAGACGAACTCGCGCCACCATTCGGCTCCGTGTCCATAGCCGCAGGTGCGGAAAATCCACGCCCGGTTCCGCTCGTCGGTATAAGACTTGGTATCCAGCACGCCCGTCAGGGGCAGATTGCGCTCGTAAATCTGCGTGTCCTTGGCGTGTACGTAGAAGATAGCGTCGCCCAGCACCCGCACCGCCGCGATGGGGTCGATGCCCTGCCAGAACATATGGCTCGGATCGAGATTGCAGCCCACCGCCTTGCCCGCGATTCCGCGCAGCCGCAGCATGCTCTCCGGACTATAGACCACGAATCCGGGATGCATCTCGATGGCGATCTTGACGCCGTGTTCCGCCGCGAACGCACCATGCTTCGTCCAATACGGGGTCACCACTTCGTCCCACTGCCATTTGAGTATTTCCAGGTAGTCCGGCGGCCAGGGACACGTCACCCAGTTGGGCTGCTTCGAGGCCGGCGAATCGCCCGGACAGCCGGAAAAATCAACCACCACCGGCACGCCCAGCTTCTCCGCGAGCAACACCGTCTGGCGGCTGACTTCGGCGTCGTGTTTGGCCCGTTCCTTGTCGGGGTGCAGCGCATTGCCGTGGCAACTCAGTGCGCTGATGGAGAATCCATGGTCCGCCAGCGTCTTGCGGAACGCCTCCAGCTCAGCACCGTCGTCCAGCATGGAAAGCTTGCAATGGGCATTCCCCGGATAGTTGCCGGTGCCCAATTCGACGGTGTTGATTCCCTTCGCACTTAACTTCTTCAGGACATCTTCCAAAGGAAGCTGCGATAGC
>CAZARO010000901.1:0-3175 GCA_964487165.1 uncultured Solibacteraceae bacterium
ACGCAGAATCCCAGCTTTCCGGCAATGTAAGTGACATTGGGATGCCATCCTGCGGCCAATTGGCAATCGGCCTTCCGGGCGATCGATGCTGCGGACCGGGCAGGTTGCCAACTTGCCCCACTTGGCGTCTCAAAGTTTCAGACTCTATGGATAGCTCTCTCAATGCGTCGTCGTCGCCACCGCCAGCGCGATCAGCGACTTGATTCCCGGCACCATGCTGCTCGCCTCGGCGTTCTCCTCCAGTCGGTGCGGCATGAATTCCAGCACCGCTCCCACCGCGACCGCCGGAATGCCCATGCTCACCGCGATATTCGCGTCAGTGGAGCCCGCGTCCTGCGGCTTGATCTCCGGCGTACCGGACTTGCGGAAATGGTTGCTCGTGGCGACCGCCGTCTGCACCAGCGGATCGTTGAGGCGGTCGCTTTTCAGCCGCGCCTTGGAATAGTCGATGCCCATTTTTTTCTCCATGCGGAAGCCCACGCCTTCCGCTTCAGCCGCGTGGCGCGCGGTGCTGACCACGGCGCTCTCCAGGCGGTCCTGCGTGGCGCTGTCGAGCGAACGCAGATCCACCGTGAACCACGCCTCCCGCGGGATGGCGTTCACCACCGTTCCGCCGCCCAGCATTCCTACGTTGATGGTGGGCAGCTTGAACGTGTCGAAGCCTTCCGCGATGGGCGGCAGCGGAATCTCGTAGAGCGCGTTGATGGCCTTCGCCACAGCCTTCGAGGGGCTCGGCGCGCCGCGGCTCTCCAGAGTGTGCGCTCCCGGCGACGTATAGAGGAATTTGAACTGGTCGATGCGAAACGCGCCGTACCAGACCTCGTTGGAAGAGACATCCGTGGCGATAAACATGGCGGGCTTGTAGCCGCTGGTCTCGAGCCAGTGCTTGGCGCCTAGCAGCCCCACCTCCTCCTGCACGGACGCGAGGAATATCAGGTCGCCCTTCGTCTGCACGCCGCCGCGATTGAGCGCGCGGAACATTTCCAAAACGGCCATCAGGTTCGAGGTATCGTCGCCCACTCCCGGCGCGCGCAGTATGTCGCCTTCGCGCTTCACCTTCAGGTCCGTGCCTTCGGGGAAAACGGTATCCATGTGGGCCGCGAAAACCACCGTCGGACCGCCGCCGGTTCCCTTGCGGACGCCACTCACATTCGACCAGTCGTCGGTGCGGATTTCGCTCAACCCCAGCTTCTCCATTTCGGCGCGAATGTACTTGGCGCGCACCTGCTCCTTGCCCGAGGGCGCCGGTGTCTCCACCAGCCGGATCCACTCCTCCACGATGCCCGCGCCGCGCTCGTCCACCGACTGCAGGGCCTTATGCACTTCCGGTTTTTCGAGCATCGATGGCTGGAACCAGTTGGTCTGCGCGCCGAGCTGTACCGCGCCCAGCAGGAGGATAGTCACACCCGTTTTGGATAGGAGCATCGAAGAATTATACAGTATCCGGACGGCCGGCCTTTCCAGCACCCCGACGGTTTTGCTTGACGAGTCGAGCAGTCCAACCTCCGAAACAAAACGGAATTGGCCACAGATGAACACAGATCAACACGGATAAGAAGGAAGCAAAAACGAGAAATTCCTCTTGCAGTGGTTTTTGATCCGTGTTCATCGGTGTTCATCCGTGGCCAAATTTGTGCTTGCCCTCGGTACAGCCCAAAGGACGGAACAATGGTCGAAGGCCAAGGGCTGGTGTTTAAGGACGTGATGAGGAGAACGTCACTGATCTTGTGAAAGTATCGCTAGCGAGCCTAGCCCATGGCCGCTTCTTCGTATATCTCGAGCACCTGGCGAGCGGTGCGCGACCAACTGAAGCGCGACGCCTGCTCGCGTCCGCGGCAAATCAGGCTGGCCCGCAGAGGTTCGTCGAGCAGCGCGTCGCGAATGCCGCGGACGATATCGAATACGTTCTCGGGATTTACCAGGATGGCGGCATCGCCCACCACTTCCGGCAGCGAACTCACGTTCGACGTCACTACCGGAGCGCCGCACGCCATGGCTTCGATCGGCGGCAACCCAAACCCCTCGTAGCGCGAGGGGAACACGAACGCCGCAGCCGATTGGTAGAAACACCTCAGCGTCTCGAAAGGCACGAAACCCAGGAAGCGCACCACGTGCTCCACGCGGCTGCGAATCACCGACTGCCGCACCGCCGGATACTGCGAGATGTTGTCGCCGATGATGACCAGGCGCAGGTCGTTATACACCGGGTGCGCGGCCAGCTGTTCGCGCACCACCGCGAACGCCTCCACCAGCCGGGGGATGTTCTTATGGCGGCGGATGTTGCCGGCATACAAGAGGAACGGATATTGAATCTGGTACCGTTCCATAATCCGGAGCCGCGCTTCGGAGGCCCCCGGGCTGTCCGGCCGCAGGAAGCCGGGGTCGGGCGCATTGTAGACCAGGCGCAGGCGATCGGGTGGTACTCCCGCCAGTTGCTCCACGTCCCTGCGGGTGGCCTCCGAGACGGCGATCACACGGCTGGCGCGCTCCAATCCGCGCACCAACCGGTAGCGCCGCAACTGGATGCGCAGCCGGGAATATTCCTCCCACTCGAAGAAGAGATTGGCCAGATCGTGTACGGTTACCACGTAGGGCTGGATCATCAGCAGGGGGACGCGGTTCAGCGGAACGTGCACCAGGTCGGGCGCGAGATTGCGCAAATACATTGGGAAGAGGACATTGTCCAGATGGCTTTCATCTTCGCGCGTGTAGATGGAGGTGCTGAAATTCTCCGGCAGCCCCGCCAGGGTAGGCAAATCCCCCGGTCCGCTGACCAGCGTGTATCGGTTGGTGGTATCGATCGCGCTCAAAGCCTGCACCAGGCTGCGGATGTACGTACCGATGCCGAAATCGTGAATTCGACGGGCATCGATGACGATGTGCAGGGACGCCATTCTCAGGCTCGAACGGGGTCGAACTTCCAGGCATAGAGTGGGAATCGCGCCGTCAGGGCATCGACTCTCTGCCGTACCGCGGCGATGGCAGCCGGGTCGGAAATATGGTGCAGCACTTCGCCGATCAGCGCGCCCACTTCGGCCATCTCGGCCTCGCGGAATCCGCGCGTAGTCACGGCCGGCGATCCCAAACGGATGCCGCTCGGATTAGCCGGCGGATTGGTGTCGAACGGGATGGCGTTCTTGTTGACGGTGATGCGCGCGGCGTCCAGCGCCTTCTC
>CAZARO010000902.1:0-3170 GCA_964487165.1 uncultured Solibacteraceae bacterium
CTTCGAAATCCACCGAGCGAAAGCTGAAATGCTGGCAGCGCGAGGCGATGGTGGCGGGAATCTTGTGCGCTTCGGTGGTGCAGAGCACGAAGACCACCCACTCCGGCGGCTCCTCGATGGTCTTGAGGAGCGCGTTGAACGCCTCGTTGGTGATCTGGTGCGCTTCGTCGACGATGAAGACTTTGTACCGGTCGCGCGCCGGTTGGTAGCGCACGTTCTCGCGCAGCTCGCGCATTTCGTTGATGCCGCGGTTCGAAGCCGCATCGATCTCAATCACGTCCACGGTGCCACCGGCGGTGATTTCCCGGCAACTGGCGCATTCGCCGCAGGGCTCCGCAATCGGCCCCCGAACGCAGTTCAGGCAGCGCGCCAGAATGCGCGCGACGGTAGTTTTTCCGGTGCCGCGCTGGCCGGAAAAGATGTAGCCGTGGGCGATGCGCTTTTGTGCGATGGCGTTTTCGAGGGTGGTCTTTACGTGCTCCTGATTGACCACATCGTGAAACGTTTGAGGCCGGTATTTCCGAGCGATTACCTGGTACATGGGGTGGGTCTCCGGCATGCATACCGGACGAGTAATGCCAGGCCCCGGGTGATCCGCGGCACACGTGCCGCACCGCTACCGTTGCTTCCTTCCGGACCTGGCGGGGTTTGCAGCCGCCCGTTGCACGGAGCCCGGAACCTGACAAGTATTTATCGTAGCACGGGAAAATTCCCCTACCCGCGGTTTGCACACCGGCCCGCGAATGGAGTAAAGTTTAAGACGACACTGGGTAAATTTAAGAGTCCGAGGAGAGTCATATGAAGAAACTGCTGGCTGTGTTGGCATTGTGCGCGTCTTCGGCGATGGCCGCGGACGTAACCGGATACATCATAGACAAGAACTGCTCAACCAAGAAGGAAATGTTCGGCAACGAGGCTTGCGCCAAGAGCTGCATCGGACGGGGTGCGCCGGCGGTCATCGCGACCGAAGACGGCAAGGTATACAGCATCTCCAACCAGGACAAGGTAAAAGAGATGGCTGGCAAGAAAGTCACCGTTACGGGCAAGATGGACGGCGATACCATTACGGTCGACACCATCGCTCTGGCCAAGACCTAGGAAGGAGCGCGGAGCCGGTTCCAGCTCTACTGCTCCGCGCCGACCATGGCGTGCATTTCGTGGACCAGGGCGCGCAGGCTGGATGCGTGCCCATCCAATTCCGCTCCCGCCGAGGCGCTTTCCTCAGCTCCCGCAGCTGTTTTTTGGGTTACATCCTGCATTTGTAGAATGGCCCGCGCGATCTGCTCCATTCCGCGAGTTTGCTCCTGACTGCCGAGATTCACCTCATCCACTAAAGATTTGACGCGAATGGCGCTTTGCGTCATGGAGCGCACTGCTCCCGCCATTTGATCGAGCCGGGCGTTGCCGTCGCCGGCGGTGGAGATCGATTCCTCGATCAGCGCCGCGGTATCGCGCGCCGCCTGGGCGCAACGCTGTGCCAGGTTGCGAACTTCATCGGCCACAACGGCGAACCCTAAACCGGCTTCACCGGCGCGCGCCGCTTCAACCGCGGCGTTGAGGGCCAGGATATTGGTCTGGAACGCAATTTCGTCGATCACCTTGATGATGCGGGCGATTTTGTGGCTGGAGCCGTCAATCTCTTTCATCTGCTCCACCATGCGATCGAGCGTGCGGTTGGATTCCGTGGAATCCTGCTCCGTCTTTTGCATGAGCACCGCCACTTCCGATGCGTGATCGCCGTTCTTTCGGGTGATGGACACGATCTCTTCGGTGGATGCCGAAGTCTCTTCTAAGGAGGCGGCCTGTTCGGTAGCGCCTTGCGCCAGAGACTGGCTGGCGGCGGAGACCTGTTTGGATGCGCTCGCTACATGCGAGGCACTCTCGGCAATCCGGGCGGACAGGATCTTCATGGAGCCGCTGGCATTTCGCACGATGAAAAACACCCCGATTCCCACCCCCAGGGCTAACAGCGCCAGCGTCACGGTTACCGCCATACTGCGCGTCGACTTGGAAGCCGAGTCGGCGGAAGCGGCCACCAGTTCGCGGTTCTCCTGGTCTACCAGCGATGTGGCTGCCTTGGCCATCTCCGCAAGCCGTGGCTGCACCTTTTGGCTAAATATCTCCAGCGCGGCGTCCATCTTGTCATTGGCCACTGATTGCGCTAACTCCTCGTGACCCTGGAGCACCATCGTGGCCTGCTGATTGAGGGCTTTGACTATGGAGTCCGTTTCGCCGCCTTCCGACAGTTGGTTCAATTCGTCCAGCGCCTTCTGCAAGATTGCGGAACGGGTGCGGAAACTCTGCTGGTATTCCTCCGCATGCACCTTGTCGGAGAGCATGTCCGCCAGTACTGTGCCCCGCTCACAACTGGCCATTTCCGATGTCGCGGAATTGACTTCGCCAGCCAGGTACTGTTTGCGCGCCGTGACGTTGGCCGCGCGTTTCAAATCCTGGTTCAAATTATGCGTGACGAAAAGTGCTCCGCCGCTGGTCAACAACAACAATGCCAGCATCGCTCCAAAGGCGCTCAACAGCTTCCTGCCCAAACTCATATTGTCCTTCTCCGGGTCTTGAGAATATCTACAGCCTGAAATCGATGGTGATGGGTGCCGTCACGCGAATGGGCTTGCCGTCTTCCGTGAATGGCCTGAATTTCCAGCGCTTCACGGCTTGCGCCGCGGCGTTTGTCAGGAGGGCGTTGCCGCTCACGATCTCGACCTTGGCAACGTCGCCAGCCTCGGTCACGAGGGCTTCTAATTCCACCGAACCCTGGATCCTCAACTGTCTGGCCATGGGGGGATAATCGGGTTGCACCTTGTTTGCCACAGCACTCAAAGCTCCGGCGCGCGTGATCTTTTTGGGCGCGTCCTGGGCCAATGCCACCGCCCCCAGGAGCGTTACCAACGCAATGAAATGCCATAAATGTCTCATGGGATACTCTCTGCGAATGTTCACGAATATAATATCGGCGGAATTGGCGCGGGCTTTAGGCGGGTATCGAAAAAGGCCCGTCCGCCAGCGCGCGACATAGAAGTAGGAATGATCGTCGTAAGAGTACGTGCGCGACAACAGCTCTCAATCTCGGCGTGCTCCTTTCGAAGCTCTGAATCCGTGCGAATCCGTGTCCATCCGTGGCCTATTGCCTTATGTTCGCCAAGAAGAATGGGCCA
>CAZARO010000903.1:0-3168 GCA_964487165.1 uncultured Solibacteraceae bacterium
GTGGTGGCCTGCTGCACCAGAAAGTTCGGGAGCTCGCTCGTGAACGAGTCGGCCGCGGCCCTGGCGTCCGCAATGATGTCGTCCACCGCGACACCCGGCGGCGGAGGGAGGGTGGAGGCGTCCGGGGCAGGCTCCAGGCCGGGGCGGCTTGCCTCCGCGGGTGCCGATGCCGGTTCGCCGGCCGGGGCTGGAGGTGGCGGAGCGCTCGCGGCCGGGGTCGCGCTGGCGGCTTCCATCGACCCCGCCGGACGCATGTCGGCTTCGACCGGCGTCTGGGCAGCCGAATGGTCGAAGGGGCGCGCCGCGGCGGTGCGTTCGGCCGCCGTCCCGTCGCGTACCAGCACCACCCGCAGGGCGGTCTCGGGATCCACCTTGTTGGCCTGCACCGTGACCTGATCGCCGGGTTTCAGCAAAGAATCGCGCACCGGCTCGCCTTGCTTATTACGAAACTCGGTTTTCACCAGCAGGCGAAAGCGCAGCAGGCGCTTGCCGGAAATGTCGATAAAGATGTCCTTCTCGCGCAGTTCTCGCAGCGTGCCCTCCACTCCAAGGAGAGCAATTTTGGCGCTATCGGCGCTGGGATTTTCATCCTTCGGGGTGCGCTTGGGGAGATTCACCTGCGGCACCGGGATCCCCACCGGGACGCCGCCGGGTAACTGCACCGGAACCGTATTTGGCGGGTATTGGCCGGGCGGATATTGCCCCGGAGGGTATTGACCGGGAGGATACTGTCCCGGAGGGTATTGGCCAGGATATTGGGTGGGAGGATATTGTGCCCGACATAAATCGGAAGAAACCAGTACCAGAAAAGCCGGCAGAATTACCCGGACGAACTGACGGGTGAAATTGAGAGCCATTGCGGCACCTCCTTGGCTTTCTTGAGGATACCAGGAGTGCCGCGTATCGGGAAGCCCTCTGCCGGCTGGCAAGGGCAAGCGCGTTGGCCTTGCGCTAGGTTTGGCAAAACGGTACACTGCCCCGAGAGCCCCCACTCAATCAGGACTCAGGAGGAAATTGTGCGCAAGAAGTTTAGCGTAGTTGGCATAGCTGTGATGACGGTGTTTCTGGCTCTCGCCCAGTCCGCGATGAACAACGATTCGGTCATCAAGATGGCCAAAGCCGGCCTTGGCGACGACGTGATCGTAGGTTCCATCAACGGGCAGCCGGGGAACTACAAGACCTCTACGGACGACCTGATCGCGCTCAAAAAAGCTGGCGTCAGCGATAAGGTGATTGGAGCGATGATCGCCAAGGCGAGCGGCGGCGGAGCGCCGGCTCCGGCTCCGGTAGCCGCGGGAGCAGGGCCCGTGAATGAGGTAGGCGTGTATTACAAGAAGGGCGATGCCTGGACCGATTTGAATCCGGAAGTGGTCAATTTTAAGACCGGGGGCGTGTTGAAGTCCATCGGCACGGCCGGCATCGTAAAGGGCGATATCAACGGCCACCTCAACGGGGAACACAGTCCTACCGGGTTGAAGACCCCCATAGAGATCCTCATTTATACTCCCGAGGGCACGGCTGCCACCGAGTATCAGCTGCTCCGTCTGCACACCCAGAAGGACTCGCGCGAATTCCGCACCATGACCGGCGGTGTGCTGCATTCTTCCGGCGGCGCTACCCGCGATTCGATTGCCTTCGAGAACAAGAAGATCGCCCCGCGCACTTACCAGATCATCCTTCCCGCCGATATCGGGTCCGGCGAGTTCGGCATCCTTCCGCCCAGCAGCGGTGACGGCACCGGCAGCTCGGGCCGCATCGGCAAGCTCTACTCGTTTCAGATCATCGAATAAGATTGCGAACTATCGGCCCCTGCACAGCGTATGAGTCTTTCGAGGGACTCATGCTGCAGGACTTTCGTTTCGGGCTTAAACTTCTCTGGAAAGACAAGGCTTTTACTATCACCGCGCTGCTCACTCTGGCGCTGTGCATCGGCGCTAACACCGCCATCTTCACGGTTCTTCGCACGGTGGTGCTGGAGCCTTTGGCTTTTCCGGAACCCGGCCGTCTGATGTCGGTATTCAACGTCTATCCCGGCATTCAGGTGACGGAAAACGGATCGAACGCGGTCCCGGATTATTTCGATCGCCGGCAACTGACCGAAGTCTTCGACTCCGTCTCCCTCTCCCAGGGCAACGGCTTCGACTTGGGCGCGGAGGGATCGCCAGTGCATCTGGAAGCGCAGAGCGTGACGCCCTCTTTCTTCCATGTACTGCGCGTCTCGCCGGTGCTGGGCCGGGCGTTCACGGAAGACGATGCGGTTTATAAGAAGGACCAGTTCACCATTCTCAGTTACGGCTTGTGGAAGGAAAAGTTCGCCGGCGATGTCCACATCGTGGGCCGCGACATCCGGCTCGACGGCACCCCGTATCGCGTGGTCGGCATTATGCCCGAGGGATTCGAATCGCCGGGCTCCGGAGCTAAACTCTGGGTGCCGCTTTCCTTTAAGCCGGAGCAGACACTGGATTCGGCGCGCCACAGCAACAGCTGGGACATGATCGCGCGCCTGCAACCGGGCGTGACCGTCGCCGCGGCGCAGCATCGCATCGACGTCCTCAATAAATTCCAGATCGAGCGCTCCGGCAAATTGCGCAAGCTGCTGGAAAATGCCCGCTTCGGCTCGGTGGTGCGCGGGCTGAAGGACGAGATGGTGCGCGACATCAAGCCGACCCTCTACCTTTTGCAGGCGGCCGTGGTCTTCGTGCTGCTGATCGGCTGCGTGAACGTGGCCAACCTGATGCTGGTGCGCTCCAATATCCGCATGAAAGAAATGGCCATCCGCCACAGCCTGGGCGCGGCGCGCGGCCGCCTGGCGCGCCAGTTGTTGACCGAGAGCGTGACCCTGGCGGGGCTGGGCGGCCTGTTGGGCATCTTGCTGGCGTATGCCGGCGTCCGCGTGTTGGCGGTGCTGGGTGCGCAGGAGCTGCCGCGCGGGGCGGCGATCCATCTGGACGCCGGAGCGCTGGCTTTCAGCGCCGCGGTGGCCGGACTTACGGGCCTGATCTTCGGCAGCGTCCCGGTATACCACCTGATGCGCCGCGATTTGAACGTGATTTTCCGCCAGAACGGGCGCACCGGAACCAGCGAACGCGGCGCCGTGTGGACGCGCTCCGCGCTGGTGGTCTGCCAGGTCTCGCTGGCCTTCGTGCTGCTGATCGGCGCCGGCCTGCT
>CAZARO010000904.1:0-3166 GCA_964487165.1 uncultured Solibacteraceae bacterium
AGACCGCGGCCGCCTCGGCGGAAGCGGAACACATTCCCGTGGAGACCGTCACGCTGCCAGTGATTGCCGGACGCCCGACGGGCCGGAAATTCGGCCGCGTGGTGCACGACATTTTGCAGCACGCCGCTTCACCCGATGAGGTCGCCGCCATGGCGGACGTTTGGGGCCGTCGTCACGCCGCCGGCGATGCGGAACGTGCCGCGGCGGCGGAAGCGGCGCGGCAGGCATTGGAATATGTGGCACGGATTATGCCCGCCGGCGCCGAGCGCCATCGCGAACTGCCGGTGATGGTCCGGCTGGAAGACGGCACTCTGGTGGATGGCCGCATCGACTTTGCGTGGTGCAGCGGGAACTTATGGACGGTGGTCGATTATAAGACGGATCGCCGCGAGAAGCGCAATGTCGCGCAGGTGCAGTTATACGCGCTGGCATTGCAGAGGGCGACTAAGATTCCCGCGCGGGGGTTAGTGCTGGAGTTGTAAGTGCCCCGAATACTCGACTCACATGGGGCTCAGAGACTTCGACGCGAAGAGGGCCGGCGGGGCCGGTGTTTCTGGATGATCCCAGCCAGGGCGCGCAGGGCCTCGTTGGCCTCACTTGAACTCGGAAAGGCGGCAGCGACATCCGGCTCCAGAACAACTACCCCACTTCCAGCGGCATTACCGGGAGGCGTATTTATTACGTGAGCCCCGGCTGAAATCGTACTCGGGAAGGATCTCCTCGCTACCAGACCGGCCGGCGACCTTTCTCTTACTGGATGGTTCCTTCATAATCTCTTCGCTCCCTGCGTGTGGCTCTTCGCGCGCATGATGATGCGCATTACCTCGTCCCGATCTACCTACATAACTGCGATCAGACGACGGTCGCCGGAGAGCCCAAGCAGGACGAGCCGCCCTTCCTCCGACGAGTGACGAGGATCCGCCACAATGCGACCCAACGGATCGCCAAAGACGGTTGCCGCCTCCTCGAACGACAACTTGTGTTTGGCGAGATTTGCCGCGACCTTCTGCGGGTCCCAATCGAATTCCAACACCATCCATTATCCCGCGCCCCCTATTGCCCGTCCGTCACCGTAAGATTCCGGAAATCGAGCGTGCGGCGCATCTCGTGGTACTTCATTACCAGCGTCTCCGAGTCCTTCGCGGCCTCCAAAAATGGCCCGCCGAAAAGAGGCCAGCGATCGAATTCCGGGCGCGCCTGGCCGTATTGGACTTCGAGCGTCCGCCCGCGTAGCGATCGAAATCGCACCGAAGGAGGGCCGTCCACCGAGAATTTGAGTTCTAGCGACATGATGGCGCGGCGGAAGGCCTGCAGATCGGCGAATTCGCCGCGGGCGGCCACCTGCACCACGATTCCGTTCCTCAAATAAGGGCTGAAAAGGCGCCGGCCGCCGCCTTCGATTGGCTTCCACGTGTAAGGTTGGAGGGGCCGGCAGGCGATGAGCGCGTCGCCCCCGCGCGCGAAGATCCAGCCCGATGGGTCCTCGATGGTTTCCGCCAGGTCCTTCGAGAAGAAGCCGTTGATATGCGGGAAACGCGCGCCGGGCGCTATGTCGTAAAGGGCGATCAGGGTGTCCTGGTCCTGAAACACCTGCTCGTAGGGCGAGCCGCCGACGAACTTATCGGGCGAGTCATAACTCTTCTTGGAACTAACTACGCCGGAAATGCCGATATCCGGCGGAAAAGTGAAGTAAGTCTCGAGTTCCCGCAAAGACGAATGCGGATTGAGTGTAAATAGAGTATTTTGCACGCCGCGCGGGTCGGGAACGGACCAGGTTACATCCCAGGAGTGCTCCTGGATTGGCTGCAGCGTACCTCCTTGGTCGGAACTTACGGCATATTCTCGCCGCATGTAAGTCGTCTTATAGACGGCACCGTGTAAGTCATCGAAAAAGCGCCAGCGATTGCGCGTGCGCTTGAGTTCGTAGTGGGTGTATGTCGCGCTGCGGTCGGTGGCGATGTGCTGGAGTATCTCCGGCGGCTGGTAAGCGCTCGCCGCCACATAGAAGAAGATAGCGTTGGACGGCGGGTCGAGCGGATGGCCCAGCCCGAAAAGCACCCAGCCGAAATCGCTCGACGGAACGGCCCATTTCTCCAGCACTTCGCGGTCGTAGACACGCGAGTGCGCGCCCACATAGACGCCATCGAGCGTCTCGGCGGCGTAGTCCGCCATCAGGTACTCGATCATCATGGCGCCGCGCTTCCGCATGGCCGGGTCGCGCGCCCAGGCGGCCAGATATGACATCGAAAGGAAGTAGTAACCCATGTAACTCGGGCTATCGTACTCGCCTTGTCCGCGCGTAGTAGTAAGATGAACCCACGATTCCAGCCACCCCGCTGCCTCGGCCATGTTTTCCGCGGAGGACTTACCGGTATACCAGCTCTGATCCGGCCAAAGCTGCGCCATCAAATAGAGCGACGTGTAATACATCACCCAGTGATTCTCGGTGTCGCCGCGGTACGGCATGTAAGTGCGGAAGGAATCGCGCAGCGCGCGGCGGGCGGAATCGCTAAGTTGGCCGCGGTCGAGATAGGCGATAGCCGTCACTGGGTACATCCAGAACATATCGCCGGTAGGGCCGGCCGCCAGCAGTTCTTCGAGACGCCGCGAGCACAGCGCCGCGTCTTCATGCAGCCAGAGCTTAGCGGCGATGTTCGCATACCCCAGCGCACCGGCGCTGGAGGGGTGCGCGTACGCTTCCACCACGCTGTGGACGCGCTGCTCGAACGGCGGAGCCTGTCCGTAGAGGACCACCGGCAGCAGCAGGCACAGCCACCTCATTTTGACGCCGCCTCCGGAACGAACTTCATGCGAAAGATGGAACTGCCCGCCAGCCCGTCTTTGCGCCACGTGCGGCCGTTGTCGGTGGAGACGTAGACGGCCTCTTCGTGCACGCTGGCGAAGATGCGGCCGGGCTGCACAGGGTCAAAGGCGAGACTCCACACGCTGGCCGAGGGGAGCCCGACATAGCGCGTCTGCCAGGTCTTCCCGCGGTCCTCACTGACTGCCACGCCGATTCCCCAGCCGGCCACAGCGATGCGATCCGGCGCCGCGGGATCGAAGGCGAGATCGTAAAGATTGCGGCCTACTCCCAGGTTGCCGTTGCTCTCAAAGGTGACGCCGCAATCGGTGGACGCGAACAACCCGCTGCCTTCTGTGGTTGCCA
>CAZARO010000905.1:0-3166 GCA_964487165.1 uncultured Solibacteraceae bacterium
GCCCGGGAAATTGAACGGTGCGATGATGGCGCACACCCCCAGGGGCTGGCGTACCATGGTCTCGTCGATGCCGCTGGCGATATCCTCGGTGTTGTAGCCTTGCGCCATGGCCGGCGCCGCGCATGCCATCTCCACATTCTCGATGGCGCGCCGCATCTCGCCGCGCGATTCGGCCAGCGTCTTGCCGCACTCCCTGGTGATGATCCGCGAGATCTCCTCGAATTCCTGTTCGAGCAGCGCCTTGAGTTGGAAGAGATACTGCACGCGGTCCATCACCGGCACCCGTCTCCACGAAGCAAACGCGCGCGCGGCGGATTCCGCGGCCTGCTCCACTTCCGCGGCGGACGAGAGAGGAACGCGCCCCAACTCCTCGGCGGTGGCCGGATTCATGACCGGCAAAGTTTCCGCGGCCCCGGACCGGAGCCACTGGCCTGCAATGTAGTTCTGGATCATAGCTTGTTGGACCGCGCCACCGGGCGAAATATGGCCGAATAGCGCAATGAGAATTGGATATTACGCAGCATGGTATCAAGGGGCGATTCGGGAAGTCAAGGAAAACGGAGAACGCGCCGCGGCACCGCGTACCTGCCTTGACTTCGCCTTCGGGCGGCTGTTAGGATTCTCCCAGTTTGCGCATTACTTGTTGCGTCATATGCACACTCCTAATCCGATCCTCGATTTCGGAATCGACAAATCGACCTTGCAATATATCGGCCGCGGCCTGCAGCGGCCGGAATGCATCCTGGCGGAGCGCGATGGCACGCTTTGGTCCGCGGACGCCCGCGGCGGAGTAGTGCGCATCGGACCTGACGGCGCGCAGACCGCCATCACGCAAAAGCGCTCCGCTCACTTCGCCGATGCTTCCTCGGAAGCCACGCGTTACCTGCGGGGAACGCTTCCCAATGGAATGGCGTTCGCGCGCAACGGCGACTTCCTCATCGCCAACTTCGGCACCGATTGCCTGGAAGTGATGACGCGCGATGGCAGCTCGCGAGTGCTTGCCGACACCATTGACGGCCGGCCGATCGGCAAGGTGAATTTCGTGCTGCGCGATTCGCGCGACCGGTTGTGGGTCACGGTATCGACGCGGATTCAGAATTGGATGCATGCCCTGCGGACCGATCTTAAGGACGGATATATCGCACGCTACGAAGATGGCGAATTCCGCATCGTGGCGGATGGTTTTGGCTTCACTAACGAGATTCGCTTCGACGCCAACGAAGAATTCCTCTACGTGGTGGAAACGACCGGCGGCTGCATCGCACGCCTGCGCATGAATGAAAGAGGCGAACTGGTGGATCGCGAGGTCTTCGGGCCGGCCAACCTCGGCAAGGGCGCATGGCCGGACGGCATTGCGTTTGACAGCTACGGCAATTTGTGGGGCACCATGGTCTATTCCGACAAACTCTTCGTGCTGACACCGCAGGGCGACTTGCGCGTGCTCCTCGACGAGGGAGACCCGCAAAAAGTGGACGCGCTCGAGCGCCAGTTCTTCGCCAATCAAGTCACCGAGGACGTCCTCTTCGCGACAGGGCAGGGAATCGCTCCCTGGATGGCAAGCGTGACGTTCGGCGGACCGGATCTGCGGACCGCCTACATCGGCTCGCTCAAGGGACGGCGCATTCCGTATTTTCAGGCTCCCGTGCCAGGGCTTCCGATGGTGCATTGGAACACTGCGGCGAGATTGTGATTTCGAAGAACCGCTTGCTGACGCGCGCGGCTCCGTAAGACCTCGATCGAGACTTCGTACTGAGCCGCGACCGTAAGGGAGCGGTCGATCAGCCGAATTTTGCAACTCCCTCTGAAGTCCGCTGCGGGAAACCGGCCCCCACCCATTCGCAGAACGCAATTGCCGTTGCGCGGTGCGCATCCGCCCGATATACTAATGCCGATGCTGAACCGCCGCATCTTCACCGGATCGCTTTCCGCCGCCCTGTTCGCCGGGCGCGCGTTAGCCGCGGGCAAACTTACCCTACATGTCGGCCATACCGGCCTCACCTGGATTCCGCTCGGGCCTTCCAAGGGTCCTCCGCCGTCTATCAGCCCGATGGTCGATCCGCAATACATCGAGGCAGCCATCCGCGATATCGCCGGGCTCGGCTTCTACGGAATCGAGCTTTTCGGCAATCAGATTGAAGCCGTGGAAAGCCAGGGCGGCGTCGGCGCGCTCCTCGAGAAACACAACCTGCCGCTGATTTCGGCGTATTGCTCTACCAACCTTTCCGACCCCGCGGCCCGCAAGGACGCGATCGCCAAGACTCTCGGCTGGGGCAAGTTGGTGAAGAAGTACAACGGCAAAGTGGTGGTGGTCGGGCCCAACGGCGTCAACCGCTCCACATACGATTTCAAGGCGCATAAGGGCGATATCCTGGCCACCCTGAATGAGCTCGGGAAAGCGGTGACCGACCTCGGACTTACGGCCGTCCTCCATCAGCACACCGGCACGTGCGTCGAATCGCGCGACGAGACTTACGCGGTAATGGAGGCCGTGGACACGCGCGTTTTGAAATTCGGACCCGATATCGGACAGCTGCAGAAGGGCGGGTCGGACCCGGTGCAGGTGGTGAAAGACTTCCTGCCGCTGGTGGAGCATATGCACCTGAAGGACTACGTGGGCGGCCCGGATTACCTGGGCTATTGTCCGCTGGGCCAAGGCAAGGTGGACATTCCGGCGATCCTAGCGATGATGGAAGGCCGCAAGACCGCCGGGTTGGTGATGGTGGAGCTGGACTCGCCGCCGCCGCAGCCCGTTCCGGCTTTGGAAGATGCGCGGATCGCGAAGGCTTATCTCGAAAAGCAGGGCATCGCATTCCGCGCGTGATTCGCATCATCCGCAAGGAACCCTGCACTATATGCAATAATGGTCACGAAACCAGAGTAGGGGGGACACGTGGCGAAGAAGACCACCGTAGCAATCGCGCACAGCGACTCGGACCTGGGGAAGCCGGCTGAATACACCAAGGCGCAGCTCGCTTTGGTGAAGGACATGATCCGCCAGATCGCGGACCAGTCGATGGGCGGCATGCACAACATCGTCAAGCCCGGCGACAAAGTCCTGATCAAGATCAACACCGTCATTCCGGTGCCCGCCAACGCCGGGTTCACCACCGATCCGCGCATGCTGGAGGCGCTCATCGAGCTGGTGAAAGAACAGAGGCCGTCGCGC
>CAZARO010000906.1:0-3165 GCA_964487165.1 uncultured Solibacteraceae bacterium
CCCGGATCAATCGTGGCATACGAATACTCCTGTGGCGTATGGGAGATACGGCCCGAATTTAATATAGGGTAAATGTATCCGGAATACAATAGCGCCGCTCAAACCGGGAACCGGAGAGCACGGCCTGTCCCCTTCCCCTGCCCGGGACTCCCAATTACACCTGCTCGTCGGCCGACGGGCCGTACAAGGCCGGCAGCGGCACGTCATTCAAGCGAAGATAGACCGTTAGTTGTCCGCGGTGATGCACGCTGTGGTTCATCACGAAGGCGCGCAGCGCGGCCACCCGCGGCATGGAGAAGATTATCTGGCCGCCTTGCACAAGCGACCACGGTTTCATGAGGGATTCATCGTCGGCGGCGGCGAGCGCGGCCCGCGCGGCGGCCCGGTTCTTGTCAAACAGGGCCAGCAATTCCTCGCGCGTGCGCACGGGCTGGGCGCGGAAATGATCGGCTTCCGGCGAAGCTACATCGAAGGAGGCGCTGGTCAGGGTGACCACTGCCCATTCCAGTATCCCTTGCAGGTGGTTGGCCAGAGTGGCCATGTCCCAGGATTTCGGATGCGGGCGCCAATCAGCCTTATCCATAGGCACTCGCTCCAAAACCTTCCGGGTGTTGGCGGTTTCTTGATCGAACTCAGGAAGAAGAGCGTCACGAATTAGCATAACGGCAGTATTCGCCTTTTATTCGCTCTTGTCAAGTGAAAAAAGGCGCCTTTCCGGTCCGGTTCAGGCCGTGGCCTCGCGCGCCACTCCCTCTAAGCCACGCTCCTTGATTTCCTGTTCGCGGATCAAGAATTTCTGCACTTTCTTGGTCACCGTCATCGGAAATCCATCCACGAACCGGATGTACTGCGGAATCTTGAAGTAGGCGATTTTGCCGCGGCAGAAGTCGCGAATCTCTTCCGCCGTAGCTTCCTCGCCGGCTTCCAGCTGGATCCATGCCAACACCGTCTCGCCCAGCTTGGCGTCGGGGATGCCGATCACGTAGACGTCGGCAACCTTGGGGTGGGTGTGCAGAAAATCCTCCACCTCCCGCGGATAGATATTCTCGCCGCCGCGGATGATAGTATCTTTTGCGCGCCCTTTAAAGCTGAAAAAGCCGTCGGGCCGCAGGATCGCCAGGTCTCCGGTATGCAGCCAGCCGTCGCTATCGATGACTTCGGCGGTGGCTGCGGGATCGTCGTCGTAGCCCTTCATGACCAGGTAGCCGCGGGTACACAACTCGCCCTGTTCGCCGATGGGCAGCCGCTGCTTGCTGACGGGGTCGACGATCTGCACTTCGGTATTCGCCAGCGCCTTGCCCACGCTGGCCACGCGTATCTCGAAGGGATCGTCCACGCTCGACATGGTAATCACCGGCGACGATTCGGTCTGGCCGTAGGGAATCACCAGGCGATCGCAGTGCATGCGCGCCGCCACGCGCTTCATAAGTTCCACGGGGCAGGGCGCGCCCGACATCACGCCTTTCTTGAGCGAGCTCAAGTCGAAGCGATCGAACTCCGGATGGCCCAACTCCGCCACGTACATGGTGGGCACGCCGTAGAGCGCCGTGGC
This sequence comes from uncultured Solibacteraceae bacterium, assembly GCA_964487165.1. Taxonomy (GTDB): domain Bacteria; phylum Acidobacteriota; class Terriglobia; order Bryobacterales; family Bryobacteraceae; genus PALSA-129. The sequence continues at coordinate 1,553 of CAZARO010000906.1, forward strand.
GTGCTCGCGATGGACGGCCTCGAGCGTGGCCAGCGGGTCGAACTGCGAGGACGGCAGAATCAGGGTGGCGCCGGAAACCACCGACACCATGGACCCGATCACCGAGCCGAAACAGTGGTACAGCGGCACCGGTGCGCAGATGCGGTCGGCCGCCTCCGCCTGCAGCATCAGCCCGATCGCCATGCCGTTGTTGAGCAACCCGCGGTGCGTCAGCATCACGCCCTTGGGCTGTCCGGTAGTCCCCGAAGTGTATTGAATATTGGCGACATCGTCGGGCGTTCCCCTGAAATCGGCAACGTCGCGGCCGTTCGCGATCATCTCGTCCCAGGAAGAGTCGCCCAGCCAGACCACATGTTCCAGGGGCAGATCATCGCCGTTGCGCGATTCGGAGAGGATCTGGCGATAATTCGCACGCGGGTCTTTCTCGCGCAGAAAGAGCGCGCGGATGCGGGATTTCTTCAGTACGTAGCGGAGTTCGTGCGAGCGGTAGGCGGGATTGACGTTGACCAGGACGACGCCGGCGCGCGACGCCGCGTGCTGCAGGAGGATCCACTCCACGCAGTTGCTGGCCCAGATGCCGGCGCGGTCGCCCGGGCGAAGTCCCAGGCCGGCGAGGCCGCGCGCCGTGCGAGTCACTTCGCTATCGAGCTCACGCCACGTGAGGCGTACGTTCTGGTGGCACACCACCAGCGCTTCGCGGTCGGGGAATCGCGCGGCGGCATGGCTGACCGCCTGGGAAATGGTCTGTTCCAGCAAGGGCACGGCAGCCCCGTGAACATAAGATAATGTTGTCGCCACGAAGCGACAGTGTAACTCCATGGCCAGCCTGGTGGGGCAGCCAATCCTGGCTGCAGGCGGTCTTTCAGGCCGCCGTACTCGCACTCGACCAGCGGAAATCGCCCGGGCGCTCTACGATGCCCGCTTTCACCGGATTGTGGTGGATGTATTTTTCTATCCGACCTAACTCCTCAGCGGAGCGGACAAGATGGTCGTAACTCTCGTCCTGCCAGAAGTGCATGCCCAGTGTTCCCAAGAGCTTATTTGCCTGGTGTGCAGTGAAGCCTTTAAGGGGTCCTAGCCAGTTTATTGCGGCGACTCTCGGCGTTACCAGCAGATGCACATGGTTTGCCATCACGACGAAGGCATGCAGCTGATACCGATTGAGATCGCACTCTCCGGATTTCAGAGCTGCAGCGACGATCGCTGCCACTTCCGGCTGTTGTAGGAACCGTGGTCCCGTGACCGCCGCGTCCAGCAGCCTATCCATCGCGACAAATGCCTCTCCCGAGGTAAGCTTTGAATTCGGGAAAACACGATTCTGCGGCAGACTGCCGTATAGGCGGAACGTGACGAACAGAGGCTGATCGACCGTGTCCCAATGCGGCAGTCGCCTTTCGGAGCGTCTCACAGGGACAACGTGCCCGCGCTCGACTCAGCCTCTCAAAAAGAAAGAGGCCGCCTAAAAGGCGACCTCCCTCGGCTTTGGCCTCTTATAGCCTGCAGTCGGCTGTCCAGTGGGGCAGGCAATCGTGCCTGACGGCGGCCTTTCAGGCCGCCGTCTGGAGTTTGGCCATTTGCTCCCTAACTAACTTGGCGGGCTGAAGCCCACCCCA
>CAZARO010000907.1:0-3164 GCA_964487165.1 uncultured Solibacteraceae bacterium
GCGAGCGCTCCAGCTTCGGATTGTTGAAGTCGAGGAAAGCCTGGAAGCGCGTCTGCAGGTCCCCATCGCCATCGCTCAGGACCTTCGCGAACGTATAATTACCCTCGAAACTCAGGCCGTTATGCAGGCGATGGCGCAAGGCGAGCTGCAGCGAGTTATAACTGGAGCTCGAGTAATTAGTCAACATATCGGCGCCCAGGGCATACTGGTTGGCATAAACCGGCACGGCATTATTCGGATTGAAGCCGTTAGTCTGGTAGTAATTGGCGAGTTCTCCCGGCTGGCCGGTTTGGATGTAATAGATCACGTTGGGGTCGGTTAGATCGCCGTGATTGCTGAACTTAGTAAGTACGGAGAGTTGCTGGCTTCCCTGCACCAGGGCGCTGTAAGCCGGATTGAAATTTCTTCCCGCGGCTAGGGACAGGAAGCCGTTGTTTTGCGCTTTCAGGAAGTCCGTCAGGAAGCCGTTGTTTTCAATCTGCACCTGGTTAAAATCGAAAGCGCGGTACGCGCCCACCACGTGGTTTCCCACAAAGCGGGCCTCGAAGACTGTTTGCAGCCATTCGTGCTGAATTCCAACGGAGTATTGCTGCACGTAGGGACGGTGCAGGTTGGGGTCGATGGTGGTAAGCGTGTTAAAAGGATCGGTGGCGTACTCCTGAGACAGGGTGATGGGCACCGCGTACATCGGGGTAGGGATTGCCGGCAGACTCGAGGAAACGCGGGCCGACAGTCCAGTGGTGGTAGAGAGGCCCTGCAAGCCGGCGTTGCCTTCCAGCATGTTCTCCGCCGCTACAATCTCCGCATCGTCCACATAGCTGAGACCGTAACTGCCGCGGATGGCGGTTTTGCCGTTGCCGGAAGGATCCCAGGCGAACCCAATACTGGGAGCGAAGGCGTGCCAGTCGCGTTTGTACCAGGGGTGGCCCACGGAACCGCCGGCGAAATTCAGAGTGGCGTTGGAAAGGAGGGTTCCGGCGGCGCCAGCGCTCATATTGGGCAGCAGTTCCAGGGAATTGGCCTCGTCGGCCACGCCCGGCATCTCGTAGCGCAGTCCGGGCGTCAGGGTAAGACGCGGCGTTACCTTCCAACTGTCCTGGACGTAGACGGCGTAGTCATTGAGAATGAAATCGCGGTAATAGTCGGCGCCGGGCACGAATCCTGATGTGCGGCTGGTAACGTTGTAGGTCTGGCTGTATCCATCTATGAATCCGCCCAGCGTCGCCAGCAGAGCATTGGCGTTGACCAGATCGTTTTCAGTGATGCCCGGCAGGTTGTTCGGAGACAAGGCCGGTTGGCCCGATCCCATAAAGAGCGAGTAAGTGGGAAGCACGCCGGCGGCGTTGAAGGAGTGTACGCGCACGTCCTGTTGGTGGTAACCGAACTGTATGTTGTGACGGCCGTGCTGCCAGGCGGCATCATCGGCTAGGGCGTAAGTATTGGTGTCGCGGCCCTGCGGTTGGAACTCGTTGACCGGGTCGGAAAAGGCCATGCCGGTAATCAGGGCCTGGCCGTAATTCTGATTGTCGAAGAAGTAGCCATAACTCAAATTGAAGCCGGCGCGCACCTCGTTGGTAAGCCGCGCTGTGGGCGTCGATCGCCAGGAGAACGCCAGAAAGTTCGTGTGCGTAGGATTGCTGGCTTTGGGGATGGCGGAATAGTCGTTCTCCAGATCGGGACGGTCGGTATTGTACCGGTTCCAGAGATACGATAAGGCCAGCGAGTGGCGCGTGTTGATGTTATAGTCCAGTTTGCCGGTAAGATTGTCGCGCGTGCCGTTGTCGCGCATGTTGAAGCGGTATCCGCCGGTATTGAGGCCGTCACCCACCAGGCTGTTATTGATTGCGCTGGGCGGGGGAATCTGTGCGATCTCGGAAGCGATGTAAGGATTGATGGCGGCGTTCTTCAGGTTCAGGATATTGACTTGCTCCAGTTGGCCGCCGCTGTTCCGATAACTGAAGATGCCTTGTTCGGCGTTCGCCGTGAGGATGGTGTCGAGCGCCGGTATTTGCTGGTGGGTGCGCAGGCCTTCATAATTGAAATAGAAAAAGAGCTTGTCCTTTTCAATCGGCCCTCCCACGGAAGTACCGAACTGGTTCTGGTTGAGGTTGGGTAGCGCGACGCCGGCCTGGTTATTGAACCAATTATTGGCGGAGAGGGCGTTGTTGCGGTTATACAGGAGCGCTTCGCCATGGTAGGAATTGGTGCCCGATGGCGTAGAGAAAGCCGTCTGGGTAGCCCCGCCGGCGGCCGCCGAATTGACATTTGCACTGACGATGGTGACCTGCTGGACCTGGCCCATCAACGGCATGTTAGGGCTGTAATCGAGGGCGTTATCGCGGATGTAGTTGTCCTGAATGTTAATGCCGTCGATGGTGACATCAGAATAAGAAGTGCGCAGACCGTTGATGACGGTAGGGGAGTTGCCGTTAGCGATCACGCCGGGCTCGAGCTGAATCAGTTCCAGGGGATCGCGGTCTAGAATAGGCAGATTCTTGATCTGGTCGACGCTGACTGTGTTGGTGATCTCGGCGTTGCCGAGTTCCACGCCCCCCGCATTAGCCTTAACCTCGACCGTCTCCGCGACGGCAGCCACCTGGAGTTTGACCCGCGGCACCGAGGTTTCCCGCGCGGCGTCCGCGGTAATATCGCGGACCGTGATCTTGAGGAAGCCCTTGGCTTCCACGCTGAGGTCATAAGTGGCGGCGCGCACGCTGTTGAAATAGTATTCGCCGTCGCTGGAGGTCTTGGTAGTGAGTAAGGGCTTTTGGCCGCCTGCCAGGTAGAGGTTCACCTGCGCGTCCGGGACGGATGCGCCGGAAGAATCCACCACCGACCCGGTAACGCGGCCGGAAAACTGGGCATATAGAGGAATCACACCCAGGAAGAGCAACCCACACACAAAGCGCATATTCTATTAAACTGCAAAAAGTGGCAACGTGGGTGGATCAGCTTTCGGCTATCGGCTCTCCTGAAGCGCTTGCGGCACTATCCAAGGAGTCTGCAAACTTCGAGAAGCGAACCAAGTAGGGCAGGTTAGCAACCTGCGGCGGGTTGGCAACCCGCCCGGTCCGCACCCGCGATACAGCGGAAGGCCGATTGCCCATCGGCCGCAGGATGCCATCCCAATGTCACTTACATTGCCGGAAAGCTGGGATTCTGCG
>CAZARO010000908.1:0-3161 GCA_964487165.1 uncultured Solibacteraceae bacterium
TGAAGTACACATGGTCGCTCTTGCTGACCGCCAGATCGCAGGGCGCGTTGAGCTTCTTGCCGTCCCACTGGTCCGCCAGCACGTCGATGCGCCCGTCCTTTAGATTCGTGCGGGTCACGCGGCGGGCGTGGGTTTCGCAGGTATACAGTCGGCCCTGGCTGTCGAACGCGTTGCCGCTGGCGCCGCTGGCCGGATCTCGAAAGCTGGAGGGTTGAGCGCCGGGACTCCATTTCCAAATCTTGTCGGCCACGGTATCGCTGAAGATCAGGAAGCCTTCTTTAGACCAGGCGGGGCCTTCGGTGAAGCTGAAATTCTTGCCGATGATTTCGATGGAGATTTTGGAGAAGTCCTGGGCGGGTGCGAAAAGCGTGAAAACCGCGGCGGCGATAGCGACTCGGAGGGAAATCATGGGGGGAAGCTGTCAGCCCGGACTCTTGTGGGGCAGGATGGCATCCTGCGCCCGATTGGCAATCGGCCTTCCGCTGTATTGGGGCGGGTTACCAACCCGCCGCAGGTTGCCAACCTGCCCCACTTTGCTTCTCGAAGTTTCAGGCTCGATGGATACCGTCACAGGTGCTGATAGCTGCCTTCATCCGTGCAGCTTGACTTCAATATTATTGATGACTTTCTTGACGCCTTTCACCTTCTTGGCGATGTGGGCGGCCTTGTCCTTCTGCCCCTGGTTCTCCACATTTCCCGCCAGTGTGACCACGCCGTCTTTTACGTCCACCTGCAGGTTGCCGCCTTTTACGTCGATGTCGCTCGCCAGGTTGATGCGGACCTTGTCGTAGATTGAGTCGTCTGAAACCGGCTTATCGGCGGCCAGACAAGCGCTGACCAGCAGAATAAGCGCCATCAAGGAAGTAAAAGTTTTAAGAATCATCCTTAACGGCCATTGTACGCCAGTCAAGCGTATTGAGGAAGGCGGCCTCATCGCGCCACCCCGGCTGCACGCGGACGTGTAGATCGAGATAGATCTTCACCCCGAACAGTTTCTCCATTTCCACTCGGGCCAGCGTCCCGATTCTCACCAGCACCGCGCCTTTCTTGCCGATGACAATGGCTTTCTGCCCCGGCCGCTCCACCCGGATGGTGGCATAGATGCGCGTCAGGCCCGCCGTTTCCTCCCAGCGATCCACCGTGACGGTTACCGAATGGGGCACTTCCTGGCGCGTCACCTGCAGCACCTTCTCGCGCACCAGTTCGGCGGCCAGGAAACGCTCCGGCTGGTCGGTAACGTAGTCTTCCGGAAAATACGCCGGACCTTCGGGCAGGTGCTGCAGAATCACTTCGCGCAATTCGTCCAGCCCGATGCGCTTGGTCGCCGACACCGGGATGTAAGCCGCGAAATCGTGCAGCCCCTTGTAGTGTTCGATCAGCGGCAGCAGCTTGCCCTTATCGTGCAGCAGATCCACCTTGGTCAGCACCAGAACCACAGGCGTCTCGGTCTTGATCGCTACGTCGAGCGCGCGGCGGTCTTCCACCGTGAAGGCGCGCGCCGCGTCCACCAGGAACAGCAGCAGGTCGCGCTCTTCGAGCGAGGCCCGCACGGTGTCCATGAGGCGCTTGTTGAGCTGCGAATCGGCCTTGTGAATGCCGGGCGTATCGACGAAAACAATCTGCGCATCGGGCAGGGTCACGACACCCTGGATCGACGTCCTGGTGGTCTGCGGTTTGTCCGCCACGATGGCCACTTTCTGCCCCACCATGGCGTTCAGCAGAGTGGATTTCCCGGCATTGGGGCGCCCCACCAGCGATACGAAACCAGACTTGAATTTATTCATGAGCTACCGTTTGCGATTTACTGAGCCGCACCCGCTCCACGCGGAACTCGTCGCTGGCCAACACTTCGATGCGTACGCCGTCGCGGTCGGCCGCTTCGCCCGCCTTTGGAACGTGGCCCAGCCATTCGCTGACCAGCCCGCCGACGGTGGTGGATTCGATGTCGTCCTCGCGGTGAAACGTCTGGAACAGGTCGACGATGCGATTCAACTCGAAGCTGCCGGAGACGATATAGCCGCCCTGTCCATCCTCGGTGACGTCGCTGTCGGGCTCGTGCTCATCGCGGATCTCCCCGATGATGACTTCGAGCAGATCTTCCATGGTGGCGAGGCCGGCGGTGTTGCCGTACTCGTCCACCACGATCGCCAGATGCGCATTCTCCTGCTGCATCTGGCGCATGAGATCGTTTACCGGCTTGGTCTCGGGAACGAATTTTACGGGGCGGACGAGTTCCCGCACAATACGGCCGGCGCGCTCTTCTTCTCCCAGCTCGAACATATCGCGCACATGCACGAAGCCCATCATCTGGTCGATATTCTGCTCGTACACCGGAATGCGCGAGAACTGCTCGTTGATCACCAGTTGGCGCAGTTGCTCCAGGGTGGCGTCGGCGGCGATGGCCACGATGTTGGGGCGCGGGGTCATGACTTCGCGCACCACCTTGTCGCCGAATTCCACCACTCCCTGAATCAGTTTGCGGTCCTCCTCCTCGATGAGGCCCTCTTCCGTGCCGGCGGAGATCAACGCCTCGATGTTCTCGGCGGAGGTGGGCTCTTCTTCTGGCTTGCGGGCATCGTCGGCAAGATCGATCAGCGACTGGAAGAAATCGAGTAGCGCCACGCACGGGCGGGCGACGAAGGCCAGGCCGCGAAACAGCGGGACCAGTCCCAGCATCCAACGCGCGGACGTGCGGCGATAGAGCAATTGCGGAACGGCGTAGGAGGCGCCGATCATGACCAGCCACGCCGAAAGCGCGCCTTCCCCGAAGGCCAAGCCGGACATAGGAGCGCTGTCGGCGGACCATGCCAGGCAGAAAACGCCCACCAGCACCAACAGGCTGTGCTTGATGACGGAGAACGTTTCCGCGCCCTCTTCGGTCTTCATGCCGAGCCGGTCTTCCAGCGTTTCCTTGAAGAATTTGACGGAAGGCAGGTCGCGCGGGCGCAGCCGCATGCTTTCCAGATATAACTGTTGCAGCGAAGTAACGAGCACCAGCAGTGGGACGAGCAGGAGCGTCCCTAAAATCACCGCCAAAGTCATGCGCGCACCCGCTCAATCAAACCGGTGGCGAGACCGAGACGCGTGCGCCAGCGTTTTTCCGCGCGCGCCATTTGTCCGCCATCGGTCTCGTGATCGAACCCCAGCAGGTGCAGCACGCC
>CAZARO010000909.1:0-3160 GCA_964487165.1 uncultured Solibacteraceae bacterium
AAACTCGCCTGATAGAGGCCGATGGAGCCGGGCGTCAGCCCAACATAGCTGATGTTGGTGGCCTCCACTCCGTCCACCGTAATGGTGTACGGCCCGGTTACCGGCGAAGACCCGGCCGGCGAACCCGCGCCCGAGGTCAGCTTTCCCGAAGCGTTGACGGGCCCGCCGCCCGTGAACCAGATCACCACCGTGTCGCCCACGTGGGCCGGGTTGGACGCGGTAATCAGGTCGTAGTTCGTAAAGGTTGCCACGGCCAGATTATTTCCGTAAACATCGATTTCCGGCGCTGCCGTGGGGACAATCACCGCCACGGCGTTGCTGGTGGTGGAACCGTTCTTAACGAGCACCGTCGCGAGGCCGGGCGTGATGTTCTCCGGCATTTGCGCCACCAGTTGGGTGGGGGAAACGTAGAACAGGGGCGCCGCTTCGCCGTTGACCATGATGGTGGTGTTGAGGGCCGTGGTCGGCAGAGGGACAACCGTCGGCTGGCTGATTTTGGTCGCCAGGCCGGTGCCGAAGAGCGAGAAGACGCTTCCCGCGGGGGTGGCTCCCGGCCCAAAATCCGCGTTATTGTCTACTGCTTCGCCCGGATTTACGAAAGCCGCGCGCCCCGCGCCGGTGAAGATCAACTGCGGGGTGGTTACCACTACTTCGAAGTCGTTGGGATAACCATCGGCGTCCACCCCGAAGATAGATGTGGCTCCGGAATACGTGTTATTGGAGGTATCGGTGAGGCTGAGCGCGCCCAGGCAAGCCTGGGTCACCGAATAAGTTCCGGTGGCCGAGATGCTAGTACTGACGGCGTTGGTAACCTGAGTCCACGATGCCGTCACATTGCCTTGCCCATCGAACTGCATGACCCCGGCGAGATCGGCAAGCCCCGTATTGGTGGATCCGGAAAGCGAGTTGCCGGTGCCGCTAAAGAGCCACGTGCCCGAGAGCGTGCTCAACGCGCAGGCGGCCGGCTGAACCGCGCCGCTCGCGTTGTAGGCATAAGTCGAGTCGGTGCCGACCATGGTGAAGTTCTTGGCTTGGAGCGTGGTCGAGTCAAAATCGTAAGCTACCACGGCGAAAGTGGCGGTATCGCCGGTGGTGATGTTGATCGCTCCCTGGCAGGTGGATTGCACCGTATAAGTGCCTGAGTATGTCAGCGGAGCGCCGAAAACCTGGCTCCCGTTGACCGAGTTCGCCGTCAGATTGAAGGTAACGTGGCCTTGTCCATCGAACGTCGCCGCGCCGTCCGATTCCAGAATCTTGGTGGCCGCTCCCGCCGGTGCCAGGCGCCCGGCCAGGGTCATATAGTAAGTGCCTTTCAAGTTCGACGTACTGCACGAAGTTACCGCGGTGGACTGCACCCCCGAAGCCGTTCCGTCAAATAGCAGCGTCGGCGACGACGACGCCAGGCCGAAAGACGGCGAAGTGGACTCGAAGCTCATACTGAAGGTGTACTTATTATTGGCGGTATCGGTAACAACGGCCGAAGCCAGGCAGCCCGCGCTAACCGTATATGTGCCGGTTGCCGTCACTTGGGTGGTGACCAGGTTGGACACCTGGGTCCAGTTGGCGGTGATATTGCCCAGCCCATCGAATTGCAGCATGCCCGCCACATCGAGGGTGGTGGCTACCGACGCGCCGGAAAGCCCGCTGCCGTTGCCGCTGAACTCGTGCGCCCCGGTGATGGTGGTGGGACAGGTTGCCGGCTGGGAATTGCCGGTTCCATTGTACGCGAAGGCCGCGTCTGACCCGACCACCGCGAAGGCACTGGCGGTGGTTGCCGACGGAACCTGCGAATAGGCTTCCAGGGTGAATGTCGCGGTATCTCCGCTGGTGATGCTGACCGCCCCTACGCAGTTGGATTGCATGCTATAAGTGCCCGAGTAAGTGACTTGCGTTCCGAAGGACTGCGCCGTGGCGACCGTATTGGTTGTCAGGGCGAAAGTAACTTTGCTGAGCCCATCGAATGTGGCGGTGCCTACGCCCTGGAAAATCTGCGTGACGGCGCCCGTGGACGTGAGTTGGCGCCCGCTCAAAAGGAGTTCATAAGTACCGCTCAACGTGCCCGAATTACAGGTTCCGCCTCCGATTACGGTCTGGGCAAGAGCGGGCAGGGCCGGCAGGGCAAAGAGTGTCAGCAGCAGGGTGATCGATCGTCGGTTCATTTTCAGTACCTGTCCTTCAGAAAGAATTCGCGATTGCTATTCTACGCCAGCCTTGGCGGGCGCCGGGCGGTTCACCGGGTCTATTCGCACAAACCCACGGGCAGGATGCGAGTTTCGGCGAGTGTCGCGGGAGGGTACTAGAGAGGCACGCGCTTGGTGGGGCAGGCTTCAGCGTGCAGCCGGCTCTTGAAGACTGGCCATTTGCTCCCTAACTAACTGGTGGGCTCAAGCCCACCCCTGGAGATTGGCTATTTGGTCCCTGGCGGGCTGAAGCCGGGCTGAAGCCCTCCCCACCTGGCGCATCGACACATTCTGGTGGCGCGGGCTTCAGCCCGCGAAAGGCCGGCTTTGGCCATTTATAGCCTGCAGTCGGCTGTCCAGTGGGGCAGGCAATCGTGCCTGCAGGCGGCCTTTCAGGCCGCCGATGGCGGGCTCAAGCCCACCCCACCAGGTGGCGCGGGCTTCAGCCAGCCGCAGTTTGCTATCCCTACCGGATTACCGCCTGCCGCAGCCGCTCCAACTGCTTGCGCGCGATATCGGCCCACTGGCTGGAATTATCCAGCTTGAGATAGGCCTTCCAGTGATGCACGGCCTTCATGGCGTCGCCGTTGCGTTCGCACAGGAGCGCCAGATTGAAGTGCGCGTCGGCATAATTAGCGTTCAAATTCAGTGCCTGCCGATAATGCTCCAGCGCCTCCACCACCCGGCCCTGTTCGTCGAAGAGATTCCCCAGGTTGAATTGCGCCAGCGCATATTCGGGGTCGGCCGCGATGGCATCCACATAATACTTCTCGGCTTCGGCAAATTTCCGCTGTCGGTAATAAATGGTCCCCAGATTCACCAACGCGCCCGCCGCGGCGGGATTGAACTCCAGCACTTTGCGATACGCCTCGATCGCCTCTTCGATAGGCGCTCCGGTCTCTTCCAGTTCCAACCCCTTTTGAAACCAGCCTTCCGATTCGCGCAGGCGGTTGGCGGTGCTCTTCTGGTCCGGAAAACTG
>CAZARO010000910.1:0-3159 GCA_964487165.1 uncultured Solibacteraceae bacterium
TCTTGATGTCCAGGTTCTGGCCGGCCATGAGGGCGAGCACGTGCGGCGAATACATGCAGCCTTCCTGTGTGATCGTCACCGCGGTGGTAGGAACCGCCCACGTCTTATCGGTCGGCAGTCCCGATTTAATCCACACGAAAGCGTTCTTCATCGTGCCGTTGCTGTTCACCACCACTTCTTCTGACTTCGCCGGGGTCTTATGCGCCTGCGTACACGCCGGGACAGCCGACATATCCAGCGTCTTGGCCGCCGGCGCGGTACCATCAAAGACCACCTTGCCGGTAATGGTGGCGCCATTATCCATGTCGGGCGTTGCCGCGGCGCCGCCCGCGGCCGGAGTGGCGCCGGCGTCCGCCTTGGGAGCCGGCTTCTCTCCACCGCCGCATCCGGCAAGAATCAGAGCACAAGCCATTCCCGCTGCAATCAAAATCTTCTTCATCCTAGTTTCTCCTCTGCTTGAACATGATAGCTCTACCTGCCCGCGCTGGCTCTAAGACGCCCCAACTCGTCGGGTGTGAATGAGAACATATAGCGAACCAACAGGTCCGCGTGGTCCTGGGTGTATCCGTTGAAGCTCGCCGGCGTGGGTCCGGCAAATACCCAGCGGCCGCCGTCCCTTCGGAACAGGCCCGAAGGCATGGCCGTTCCCGGGCTCATGAGCGCCGGATTGAGAATCCAGCGCTTCACCCAGTCGGGTTGCAACCGCTCCTTGGCGACGGTGAAATTAGGCGCCGTGGCGCGGACATCGTGCGCCGGGTCGCCGTCCATGTGGCACTTAAGGCAGGGCGCGCCCTCGCTCGAGAAAAGCTGCCGCGCCATGGTGCGTTCCTGCTCGCTGATGGGTTCCACTTTCTCCGGAATGAATGGCTCGGCTTGCGACGAAAGCGCCGCGAAGAACCGTACCAGCTTGCGCAGTTCGCCTTCCGAGAAGCTGAAGGTGGGCATGCGAATATGCAGATACTGGCGTACGCCGTCGCGATTAGTGTCGGTATCGCTGAGCGAAGGATTATTGAGGAACCGCATCAGCCATTCGGGATTCACGCGCGCCCCTTCGCCGATCAGCGTGGGCGGCTTCTGCTCCACCCAGTCCGGATCCTGGTAGCGGCGTATGCCGTCGATAATGGTCGTCTGGCCCACGTGAACCTTGTGGCAGCCCATGCAGTTATACTTACGCACCACCCACCAGCCGTCGATGATATCCTGCCGCTGGTCGGTAGGGTTGTAGAAGTAACGCGCCGGCACGCTGGCGTCCACCGAACCTTCGAGGAGTGTAACCACCTCGTCGATTTCCGGCTTGGAGAAGTTGAAGTTCGGCATTTTGAGCCGATCCTGCGGGGCTTTCTCCTTGCCCTCGTCGTAGATCGCCGGATTCTCCAGCTTATGTTCGAAGAAGCCCTTGTGTGTCAGCCAGCCTTCTTCTTCGGCCTCATGGCCCTTAAGCGCGAAGTCCAGGCGCTCGACTGGTTTCGACCCTTCCTTGGTAAGTTCGGTGCCGATGCGCTGTTCGTCTTCCAGTCCGGCGATCTCATGGCAACCGGCGCAACCGTAGAAACGCACCCGGTCGCGGCCCTTATCCACCAGCTTAGGGTCATCCATGTAACTGGCGTCTTCGTAAGTGGCGTTGGAGTGCTTACGGGTCATCAAGTAACTGGCGATGTCGCGGGCTTCATCCTCGGTTAGCCGCAAGCTGGGCATGGGAGTCATCTGCTGCACCTGGAGCACGTGTCCATCGTTGGGGCACTTATCGTGTTCCAGGTCGAAGATATAGGGCTGGCCGTGCTTCTTATAGTCGTCCTCGGTAAGGTCGCGCTTCTCGTAAGCGCAATAAGGCGCGGTGCGCTGCCGCGGATTGTGGACCCAACGCACAATGTAATCGTAATTGGCCTTCTCGCCCTCGCGGCTCAGGTTGGCGGCGAACGTCCCGCCCTGCTTCTGCCCGCCTTCGCCCATCGAGTGGCACGCCATGCAGCCGCGCGTTTCGAAAGCTTCCTGCCCCTTCACCGGATCGCCCGGCTTCTGCTCGTCCAGGTGGCCCTGCAAACCGGATTGCCAAATAAACGCAGCGATGGCTTTGCGGTCGCTGTCATCCAGCCGGAAGGTGGGCATTTTGGTGCCCTCGCGCCACTTGTGCGGATCCTTCAGCCACTCCGGAATCCATTCCTTGTGAAGCTTCATGCGCGCTTCTTTCAAGCTGGGCCCGACCTTCTTCACTTCCCGCACCAGGCTCTCCGACCGCATGTCGAGCTGCGTGATCTTGGCGTCCAGCAGGCTCGAACGCACGCGCAGATCGTTGGCGTGGGCGTACAGCTTCTTGGCTTCGTCGTTGGTGGTCTTGGGACTGTTAGCCTTGGCTTCGGTGAAGCCGATTTCGCGCGCCCATTCGGCCTTTTGCTGGTCGTCCTGGTGAATCTGCTGGTTGACGGAAGAAATCTCGTCGGCTTCGCGATCGAAGCCTTCATATCGATGGCAGCCCGTGCAGCCGCGCAGGCGGAAAATCTCGCGGCCCGCGTTGAGCGTGTCGGCCATCTCGGTGACGATCTCTTTTACGTGGCACTGCTGGCATCCGGCCTCGATATTTTCTTTGTGATGCATGGGCCAGAGCCAGTATTTGTTGTAGCCGTGCGCCTTCTCCACGCTGGAGAGCGCCACACCGTTGCCGCCGTGGCACGGAGTACAGCCGAAACTCTCGGGATCGTGGATTTTCAGCAGTTCTTTATTCGGGTGGCTGGCAAAGACCGGATTGCCACCCATGGCGGCGGCCGTCAACACCACCGGCTCCCGCGTTCCCAGATGGCAGGATTCGCAGCGGTCCACCAAGTCTATGTCCTTGACGTGGATCTGGCGGATGCGGATGTCGAAACTGGAAAGTGACGCCGCCACGGAATCGAGCGTGGCCGTGCTGGCGTCGGCGAGACGGTCGGAAAGGTACTGATCGCGCTGTTTGCGCAAGGCGGTAGCCTTGGCCAGTATCTCGACGTTTTTCTGCAGCGCATCGGCTTTGGCCTGCTTCCAGTCCTTGAGCTGCTGATCCATCTCGTCGAATTTCATTTGCCGCGTTTCGCCGGGCAAATTGACTTTGTGGGTCTCCGCTTTCAGCTCCGCGATCTGTTTGCGCAGCGAGTCCTTGCCGCTATCGCTGTGCGTGACTTCAATCTGGTA
>CAZARO010000911.1:0-3159 GCA_964487165.1 uncultured Solibacteraceae bacterium
GCAAGCTGGTGGCCATCCTGATTCAGAACGACCGCTTCGGCACCAGCATGGGCGAATCGCTGCGCAACCACTCGGACTTCCTGCGCGTGCGCCGGCGGCAGGAGGCGGAAGAGCGCGCCGGCAAGGTGGGCGTGAAGCTGGTGTTCCCGATTTTCTTTTTCATATTGCCGTCGATGCTGATTGTCGCGGCCGGCCCGGGCATCCTGCAGATATTCAAATATCTGTTCCCGATGATGAAGCACGTTGGTGGATCGTAAGGCAGCACAAAAGGAGAAACAAACGATGAGTGATACTTTGATTCAAGCGGCAATATGGCTGGGTGCCGGCGGCACTCTTTTCATTTTCCTGAAGCGACGCCGGTCCCGCCGGGTATCGCGCTAAGTTCACTCAGCCGCGGGGTCGGATTTTCATGGCCCTCAGCGGCTGAAACTATTTCCATGAAAGGAGAACTATATGGATGTCGCGATTCAAGGCGCGATCTGGTTGGGGGCAGGCGTTACCCTCGTCCTGCTCTTATCCCGGCGGCGAAAGCGCCGGGTACTTCGCTAGCACTCGGTTTTTAGGGCTGGCGCACCCGCGTTTGCACTGGTGCCTCCAGCCCTATTTTTATTTGCAGCGGAGCGGCCGCTTGCGGGTCCGGCGAAGTCTGACAGGCCTGTCCGCTCCCTGACGGTCACGGCTCTGTAAGGGCCGCATACTGAGCCGCGCGCGTAAGCAAGCGGTTCGATCGCGCAACGATCAACGACGTCGAGTTTAGCTCCTTGTTTCTGACATGACTATCGAGATGGTTGCCGGCAGGCAGAATCCGGACGGTGGTTGGCCCTACGTGCGCGGAGCCTCGTGGACCGAGCCGACGGTGTATGCCGTTCTGGCGATGCTGGCGGCGGGAGAGCACGAGCGCGCCACCCGCGGCCTGCGCTGGTTTCGCCGCGTGGAACGGCCAGACGGCGGCTCCTCACCGCAAGCCGGCGTGGCGGAAAGCACCTGGGTGACCGCCCTGGTGGCGCTCTTGCCCGTGGACGAGCTCGGTGCGGCTGCCCATGAACGCGCCATCCGATGGTTATTGGGTACCACCGGTACGGAATCCACCGCGGTATACCGCTTGCGCCAGTGGCTGCTGGGCAACGCCCGTCCGCCGGAGCAGGCGTTTGCCGGTTGGCCCTGGACCGCGGGTGCTGCCGCCTGGGTCGGCCCCACGTCGCTGGCCATTCTGGCGCTCGAGAAGGAAGGGCGGCGCCGGCCGTCGGCGGAAATCGCCCGGCGCGTGTCCGAGGGCCGGCACTTTCTGGTGACCCGCGCCTGCCACGAAGGCGGATGGAATCACGGCGCCACGGAGGCCCTGGGATACGATTCGGGACCGTATCCGGAGACCACCGGGATGGCGCTGGCCGCCCTGCGCGGCATGGACACGCCCGAAGTGCGGCGCGCCATCGGCACGGCGCAGCGCTTTCTGGCAGACTCGCGCTCGGCCGATGCCATCAACTGGCTGGGGCTCGGCCTGATGGCCCACGGCGAAATGCCCGCCGGCTACTCCCGCCCCGCCGGGGTGGAGTGCCGGACCCTCACCGAAACGTCCCTCGCCCTGCTGATGGGCGAAGTGCAGAAAGGGCGGGACGTCCTCTGGGGATGAATATGCCTGCCAGGATCACCAGACGCGAACTGCTGGCGGCGTCGGCCGCGGTGGCGGGCTCGGCAGCTCTGGCGGCCTGCAATCGCGAGCAGCCGCTGGTGCCATCGCGCGTCTCCATCGTGCGCGCGCCGGCCTACGACCAGCGGATCTACGAGACCGTCCGCAGCCTGCTGGACGAACACCAGGTGGATGTCCGCGGGCGCGATGTGGTGATCAAGCCGAACCTGGTGGAGTTTGAGCCGGAAAGCTTCATCAACACCAATCCGCTGCTGGTACATGCTGCCGTCGAGGCATTCCGCGCGCGCGGCGCCGCCACCGTCCGCATCGCCGAAGGCCCCGGCCATCGCCGCAACACGCTGGATCTTGCCGATGCCGCCGGCTACTTCAAAACCGTTCCGCAATTCGAAGATTTGTTCGTGGACCTGAACCTGGACGATGTCACGCGCGTGAGTCTGCCGCGCCGGTTCTCGCGCCTGGGCAAGTTGTACCTGCCCAATACGGCGCTGCGGGCCGGGCTGCTGGTGTCCATGCCGAAGATGAAGACGCACCACTGGGTGGGCGCCACCCTGGCGATGAAGAACCTGTTCGGGCTGGTTCCCGGCGCGGTCTACGGATGGCCCAAGAACGCGCTCCACTGGGCCGGCATCGCGGAGAGCATCGCCGACCTGCACTTTTCCTTTCCCCGCCAGTTCGCCATTGTCGACGGCATCGTCGGCATGCAGGGCAACGGCCCCATCCAGGGTACGGCGAAGTTTGCCGGCGTGGTGGTGGCCGGCAGTGACCCGGTGGCGGTGGACGCTACCTGCTGCCGCATCATGCGCATCGATCCTTTCCAGATCGGCTATCTGCACCTCGCTACCGGGGGCGTGAACGCGCAAATCTCCGAGCGGAATATCCAGCAATCGGGCGAGGCTATCGCCGCCGTGGCCACTCCGTTCGACCTGATCTCCGAATTCCGGTCGATTCGGTTAGAGAATAGTTAGATGCGACCGAAAACTACTTCTCGCGCCACGCCGCCGCCCGCCGCGAAGCCGGAGCATCCCGCCCTGGCCGCTCTCAAGCGCAGCCGCTGGCTTTACGTGCTGGTATCGCTGCTCCTGCTAGCGCCGTGCTACTGGCAGGAGCGCATCGAGGCGGGCGATCTTTCGAGCCACATCTATAACGCCTGGCTGGCGCAGTTGATCGAAAGCGGCCGCATACAGGGATTGCAAATTGCCCATCAGTCGACCAACATCCTCTTCGACCTGATGCTCGGCGGTCTCTTTAAACTGCTCGGACCGGCAGCGGCGCAGCGCATCTCCGTGTCATTGTCGGTGCTGATTTTCATTTGGGGTGCGTTTGCCCTGGCGCGCGCGGTCTCCGGCCGCCAGCCGTGGCAGATTCTGCCGTGTATCGCCATCCTGGCGTACGGCTGGGTATTTCACATGGGCTTCTTCAATTTCTATCTCAGCCTGGGCCTCTGTTTTTGGGCGCTGGCGCTGCTCTGGCAGCCGAATCCCCGGCGCGTAGCCGCGGCCGTGCTCATTCTC
>CAZARO010000912.1:0-3152 GCA_964487165.1 uncultured Solibacteraceae bacterium
ACTAAAGAGCGACGGCACGGTCTGGGCCTGGGGATTCAACGGCGCCGGCCAGTTAGGCGACGGGACCACTACCGATCGGAGCGCTCCTGTGCAAGTGAGCGGACTCTCCGGCGTGACGGCTATCGCGGCTGGGGAGATTTTCAGCCTGGCGCTCCTGAACGACGGCACCGTGCGGGCTTGGGGGAACAACGACGATGGCCAATTGGGCAACAATTCCGGTAATTCGAGCAGTGTTCCCGTGAAGGTGCAAGGGCTCACCGGGGTTGCCGCCATCGCCGCCGGATTGGCGCAGAGTCTGGCGCTGAAGAACGACGGCACGGTGTGGGCCTGGGGAGACAATACGTATGGCGAACTGGGCAACGGAACGAACACCGCGAGCGGGCTTCCCGTCCAGGTCAGCTCCATTACCGGCGCCATCGCGGTCTCCGGCGGAAGCACTCACTCCCTGGCTCTCAAGAGTGACGGTAGCGTGTGGGCTTGGGGAGACAACCGCTTCGGCGAACTGGGCAATGGGACCAACACTTCCACCAACAGCCCGGTGCAGGTGAGCGGGCTCACCGGCGTCACCTCCATCGCCGGGGGCTCATATTTCAGCCTGGCGCTGATGACCGATGGCACGGTCTCGGCATGGGGTCAAAACGGAGAGGGCCAATTGGGTACCGGCAGCACGGCCGGCAGTGCTGTCCCGGTATCGGTGAGCGGGCTCTCCGGTGTTACCGCCATCGCCGCCAACGGCGCCTCCGCATCGTATCCTCACAGCGTGGTGATATCGGCCCTCTCGGCATTAGGCGGCATCATGACCG
Organism: uncultured Solibacteraceae bacterium; assembly: GCA_964487165.1. GTDB lineage: Bacteria > Acidobacteriota > Terriglobia > Bryobacterales > Bryobacteraceae > PALSA-129. The sequence continues at coordinate 804 of CAZARO010000912.1, forward strand.
AAGCGCTGGGCATCTATCCGCCGCTCGACGATCTGAACACCGATGGCCAGCTCAACGTGGTAGACATCCAGCTGGATATCGAACGGGCTCTCGGATGGATTGCCTCGCCGAAGCCGCCATCCGCCTCGCAGAAAAGCATCGTTCCGAAACCGCCCGCCCACACGCCGTTCCATCCGGACACTCCAGTCGCGTCCGCCCCAGCGCCGGTTTCGACGCTTCCCTTCCTGCCTCCCACGGCCGCCGGAGTGAGCGGTGTCGACGGCCGGGCTGTCGTGGCGGCCGGCGGCTGGGCTTCCATAACTGGCGCCGGCTTCCTCCCAGCCGGCTCGGCTGACTGGAGCGAATCCATCAGGAACGGCGCGCTGCCGGCCTCTCTCGATGGTGTGACCGTGAACGCGGCAGGGCGCGGAGCTTATCTCGCATACGTATCGCCCGGCCAGGTGAATTTCCTGCTGCCGGACGGCGATTTCGGACCCGTACCGATCACCGTCACGACACCTGCCGGAACCACCGCCCCGGTCACAGTCCAGGTGCAATCCTTTGGTCCGGCGCTCTTCTTCTGGCCGGAGAACCAGCCCGTGGCCACCCATGAAGACTCGTCGATCGCGGCGAAGAACGGCACCTTTCCGGAGTCTTATACGGTCCCGGCAAAGCCCGGCGAACGAATCGTTCTGTGGGCCACGGGCTTCGGCCCCACGCTTCCACCCGCCCCGCCCGGCGTACCAGTGCCATCCACCCCCGAATTCAAGACAGCGAGCCCCGTCTCCGTGACGATTGGCGGCCTGCCGGCGCGCGTGCTGAGCAGCACTCTGGCGACGGGCCTCGCAGGAGTATATCGCCTGGAAGTCGAAGTCCCACGCACCATCACTGCGGGAGAATATCGAGTGATCGCGGACGTCAGCGGATTTTCCACCGTGCCTGCCATGCTGACGGTCCATTAAACTGCCGGTGGACTAACCGGCTCCTCCTGCGACTCGCTATTCTTAAGCCATGAAGCGAACGAGTTTCGCCAGAACGATCCAAATCGCTATCTGCGCGGCTGCCATTGCCGCATCAGGTAGCCACGCAATCCGCGCCCAGAGCGCCAATCCGGCGCCGGACGCCTACATTGCAAACGATCGGGCGCCCGACCCGCGGCTGAAGGCCGATATTCTGGTCGTGGTTGCCCATCCCGACGACGAAACACTGGCCTCCGCTTACCTCGCTCGCGAAATCAACGACCAACATAAACGCGTGGCCATCGTATACGGAACGCATGGCGATGCCGGGAACAACAATATCGGTCCGGAGCAGGCTTTGGCGATGGGCCAGATCCGGGAATTCGAAGCGCGGCAGGTCGGCAGTTTTCTTGGCGCTACCAGTGTCTGGTTTTTGACCGGCCGCGATACTGTAAGTCAGAACGTCCTGAACTCTCTCGAACACTGGGGTCACGGTGCCTGCCTGGAACAGTTAGTCCGAATTGTCCGCCTGACGCGGCCCTCGGTGATACTTACATTTCTGCCTGACTTTACCACCGGCGAGAACCACGCGGATCATCAGGCGGCCGGCGTACTAGCGACAGAAGCTTTCGATTTGGCCGGCGACCGGACGGTATTTGCCGAACAGGTTTCTCCCGCCACTAATCCGGACCAGAATACAAATCTTACCGAGGGTCTAAGTGCCTGGCAGCCGCAGAAGATCTACTACTTTTACAATCCCACTCACGACATCTTTACCGGCCAAGGGCCGCAGTACTTATCGGCGGAGATGTCTCCCTCACGCCATCTGAGCTATGGGGAACTCGCCGCCGAGGCGTTTGCTCTTCATAGGACGCAAGGCGGCGATGCCATGAGACGCGCCATCGACAATCATGCATTGGGAAGCCCGGAGAGCACTATAGCTCGAATGGTGACCGGCCCCGTCCGGCTGATCTTCGGCAAGTCTCTGGTGCCCTCCGGCGTTACAGATGACGTATTCGCGGGAGTGGTTCCCGGAGGCATCCCGTTTCAACCCCCTCCGGCGCCAATAACGGTGGAGGATTCAAGCCCGGTGCTGGAAATTGGCGATCCCTGGAGTTATTACCGTGGGTTCTGGCGCGCGCACGGATTGTATGGTCTGGACAGTATCGTTCCGGTGGAGATCACAGTCAAAGTTGGCGGATCCCTGGCCATTCCGCTCATCGTTGAGAATCCGACGGATCGTGCTATCAGCGTGAGTGTATCGGTGCAGGCGCCCGATGGTTGGGAGGTAAAGCCTCTAGCTCCGGTGCCGGTGGATCCGCACGCGCGCTACTATCTTCGAGTTAAGGCCACGGCCCCATCCACAAAGTCAGCCGGCTGGCAGCAGTTTACCGTGTCCGCTCAGGAGGGC
>CAZARO010000913.1:0-3151 GCA_964487165.1 uncultured Solibacteraceae bacterium
CGGCACCTGCACGATGCCGTTCACCTTCACGCTGGTGGCGTTGTTGACCCAGTTGTTGGCCTCGAACGCGTTGTTGCGCACAAACTCGTAGAGGTCACCGTGGTATTGGTTGGTTCCGCTCTTGGTCACGACGTTGATCTGGGCCCCGGCGGCGCGTCCGGTGTCGGCGGTATAGAGGCTGCGTTCCACTTTGAACTCGGCGATGGAATCCACGCTGGGGAACATCATGAGGGTCAGGTCGCTGCCGCGGTCGACGTTGTCAGCGCCATCGATGGTCCAGTTGTTGGCGGAATTGCGGTTGCCGTTGATCGAATAAGGCAGGGTAGCGGCCGTGCCGGCGGGCGATGAATTACCGATATAGAGTTGATCGGTGGAGTTGGCGGTCACTCCCGGCGTCAACGACACGAGTTGTTCATAATTGCGCGTGGAGAGAGACAGTTCGCGCACCTGTACACCCTCGATGGTGGTGGAATTCGCCGGCGTGCCAAGTTCCACGGCCACGGCTTGCGACTTCACCTCGACAGTGTCGGTGATGGCGCCCACCACCAGTGCAATATTGATCTTCAAATCGTCATTGACGTTCAGTACGATACCGGTGCGGGTTTCGGTCTTGAAACCCTTGGCTTCCACCTTCACCGAGTAACTACCGATCGGCAACAACGGGGCCGTGTAAGTGCCGGCCGTCTCGGTGGTGATTTCACGGATCACCTGATTCCGGTCGGTGTTGAGGATGGTGACTTTGGCGCCTGCGACGGCGGAGCCGCTGGCATCCAGAATTGCGCCACCGATGGTGGCGGAGACGTCTTGCGCTGCCAAACAGGCAGCCACTGCCGTGGCGAGCAGGCAGGCGTACAAAATCTTCTTCATATTCACCCCCACAAGCGAGTCTTGTCGACTGCTTTTCCCCGGCCGGACAAAGACAAATCCGGCTTCGCGCGAAGCAGTTCTCGTAGCTGTTTCTTTACCCCAACCGAAGGCCGACGCGGCCAGCGGCGCACTGGAGAATATGTTACCGCAATATGACAGGTCTTGCCTGTTTTAAGGAGATTATGTCATCCTAACAATAGGATGTCAATTGGAGTTCTCGACAAGAACCTCGCCATACCCCTATACCATCAGCTCCAAAACGTCCTTAAGGCCGAGATTGAAACCGGCCGCCTGTCTCCCGATGAACGCCTGCCCAGCGAACAGGAACTGGGCGAGCGCTTTCGCGTCAGCAAGATAACCGTGCGGCAGGCTTTGACAGAGTTGGCTCAATTGGGGTACATCCGGCGCGAGCAAGGCCGAGGGACTTTCGTTGCCCGCCGCAAGTTCGACGAGGGTCCGCGCGAACTGACCAGTTTTACCGAGGAGATGCGACGGCACAGCCTACGGGCGACCTCCCGCATTTTGGCCCAATTCGAGTCTGCGGCCGATGGGCGGGTGACGGAAGCGCTGCGCCTCCCGGAAAACAGTCCGGTTTTGACCATCAGCCGGCTGCGGTTGGCGAATGGCGAGCCGCTTAGCGTGCAGACGGCCCACATTCCGGCCTCGCTGGTGCCGGGCTTGCGCCTGGCGGACGGCATGTCGCTTTACGAAATCCTGCAGCGCCAGTACCATCTGTATCCCGCCAGGGCCCGCGAGACCTACGTGGCAGCGCTGGCCGATACGGCGACTGCCGCTCTGCTGGAAATTCCCGCCGGCGCTCCGGTTTTTGCGGTGGAACGGGTGACCTTCGCGCTCAATGAGCAGCCGTTCGAGTTTGTCCAATCCACCGTGCGGGGTGACCGCTACGCGATCGTGCTGGAACTCGTCAAGAATGCCGGCGAGCAACAGGCGCTCACGCTGAACTCATAAGTCGATTCCGGCTAGCTGAACGGGAACCGACAATTTTGCTCCCGCCCAGGTGCCGTTTGTTATATTCCCCCTATGCGCCTGCTTCTGCTTCCCGCGCTCGCCGCGCTTCCGCTGTTCGCCCAGCCCAGCGTCACCATTCCCTTCAAGCCGGGCCGCGATGCCGGCCAGTCCGTCGACCAGGAGTACACCCGCAAGATCCGCGAATACACCACCGAGACCTTTTTCAATTCGCCGCTCACCGATTACCTGCCCGCCTCTGCCACCGTGCCCACCCCCAAGGCCGTGCTGGGCGACATCGCCGGCGCGCCCGGCATCCTGCCTTATTCGACGGATGTCTATCGCTACATGCGCCTGCTGGAAGCCGCCACGCCGCGCGTCAAAGTCTTCAGCATCGGGAAGAGCGAAGAGGGCCGCGAGATGATCGCCGTCGCCGTGGCTTCCGAGCGCCTCATGGCGCAGCTCGACCAGAACCGCGCCCGCCTGGCGCAACTGGGCGACCCGCGCACTATCCAGTTAGACGATGCCGAGGCCGATCGCCTGGTGGCCGCTTCCGCCCCGGTTTATTACATCACCGGCACCATCCATTCCGTCGAAACCGGCGCGCCCACGGCCCTCATGGAGCTGGCCTACCGGCTGGCGGTCGACGATAGCGCATACATCAAGGCCATCCGCGATAACGTCATCACGCTGATCACGCCCATCGTCGAGGTGGACGGCCGCGACCGCATGGTCGACCTCTACCGCTGGCACCTCGCCAATCCCGGCAAGGAGTGGCCCAACCTGATTTATTGGGGCCACTACGTGGCGCACGACAACAATCGCGACTCCATGGGGCTCACCCTGCAGCTCACGCGCAACGTGCTGAACACCTTCGTCGGATGGAAAGCGCAGGTACTCCACGACCTGCACGAATCCGTGCCGTATCTCTACGACAACACAATCGGCGACGGCCCTTACAACGCCTGGATCGACCCGATTCTGGCCGACGAGTGGCAGATGATGGGGTGGAACAACGTATCGGAGATGACTAAGTTCGGCATGCCCGGGGTCTTCGCGCACGGCACCTTCGATACCTGGTCGCCCAGCTACCTGATGTTCATCGCCGCCACGCACAACGGCATCAGCCGCCTGTATGAGACTTTCGGCAACGGCGGCGCGGACACCGAAGAGCGCACCCTGCGGCCCAACGAGTACGCCCGCACGTGGTTCAAGCAGAATCCGCCGCTGCCGAAAGCCAAATGGTCGCAGCGCAACAACAACAACTACGAAGAGACCGGCCTGCTCACGGGCCTGGCGTACTTCAGCGCCAACAACA
>CAZARO010000914.1:0-3150 GCA_964487165.1 uncultured Solibacteraceae bacterium
CAGCGGCGACGCCGAGCAGGCCGCACTGGCCGCACACGTAACCGGGGATAAGCCCGTCATCGGGAACGACAAGGTGTTCCACCGCGTGGCCGTTGACGGCGGCCAGGCAAGCGGGCAGGCCGATCGCGGCCGGGCCCCCCGGCGGCGTCTCTAGGATCCTGGCGGCAAGTCGCTGGGCACTCTGGTCGGTCCACCGGGCGATGACGGCCCCGGACGGTTGCCGGTACCCTCGCGGACCATCGCGCCGCAGAATGGTGTGCAGACGCGCACCAGCCGCGGCCTGGAGGAGTTCTTCGGCCATATTCACGGTCTCTCCGGGCTCACCCTTCTCGATCTGGGCGGCGCCACGCAGCAGAACTTGAGTTTCATTACCGATCTGGGGCATCGGCTGTATTCCGAGGACTTCCTGCAGATTCTGAATGAGACCTCCGGCTCCGATGGGCTGGCCGACCAGTCGAACCCCGGGCGCATCGAGTACTTCCTCCGCCAGTCATTGGATTACCCCGAAGGCCACTTCGACGGCGTGCTGATCTGGGACGTTCTGGAGTACCTCGCGCCGGCGATGCTTGCGGCTGTGATCGAGCGATTGCACAAAGTGGTGCGGCCGGGCAGTTATCTGCTGGCATTTTTCCATGCCGACGATAAACTGGAGGCGGTTCCCTACTACACCTTTCGGATTCAGGACGTGAAGAATCTGCAAGTGTTGCAGCAGGGCATGCGCAAGCCGGTCCAACTCTTCAACAATCGCAGCCTGGAGAGGCTGTTCTCGCGGTCCGACTCGGTGAAGTTTTTCCTCACCAAGGACCGGCTCCGCGAAGTCGTGGTCCGGGCGTAAATCTTGACTCCAGGCAGGCGCCTGCCCGGCGGGCTAAACTGGTCACAGGGGGACCCGCATATCTCGACGCTTCCAGCTACTACCGCGCCAGCCTCTGCCTCCGGCCGTTTCGACGGGCTCGACCCCGAGCAACTCGTCCGCGCATTCCGCCTGATGCACACCTCCCGGCGGTTGGACGACCGCGAAGTGACGCTCAAACGCCAGAATCGCATCTTCTTTCAAGTAAGCGCGGCCGGCCACGAGGCCATTCAGGTGGCTGCCGGCATGGCGCTGCGGCCCGGACACGACTGGATCTTCCCCTACTACCGCGACCGCGCGCTATGTCTGGCGCTTGGCGTCACGCCTTACGAAATGCTGCAACAGGCCGTGGGTGCGGCGGCCGATCCGGCCTCCGGCGGCCGTCAAATGGCCTCCCATTGGGGCCATCGCCAGCACCACATCGTCAGCTCTTCCTCGCCCACTGGCACGCAGTTCAACCAAGCCGTGGGGTGCGCCGAAGCGTCGCGCTACGGAGGCTCGGCCGGCGATAAAATCAGCGACGAGATTACGCTGGTCACTTCTGGCGAAGGCGCTACCAGCGAAGGCGAATTCTGGGAAGCGCTCAACGCCGCCTGCCTGCGGCGCCTGCCGGTGCTGTTCCTCGTCCAGGATAACGGCTACGCCATCTCCGTCCCAATTGAGAACCAGACTGCCGGCGGCAGCATCTCGAAGCTGGTCGCGGGCTTTCCCGATCTTCTCCGCCTGGAAGTGGACGGCACGGATTTCCTGGCATCCTGGCGCGCCATGCAGGAGGCCGCCGCCTGGTGCCGCGCAGGCCGCGGGCCGGCGCTGGTGCATGCCCGCGTGGTGCGCCTCTATTCGCACTCGCTCTCCGACGACGAACGCCTCTACAAAACCAAGGCCGAGCGCCAGGCGGAAGCGGAGCACGACCCCGTGATCCGCTTCCCACAGTTCCTCATCGAACAGGGACTGCTGGAACGCCACCGGCTGCAACTGATCGTCCACGAGATCGACCAGGAAGTGCATGAGGCCACTCAGCGCGCCTTGAGCGACCAGCCGCCGGAGGCCGATACGGCGATGCGCCATCTGTATTCCGAACTTATCGACCCCACTGCGGCGGAATTTGCCGTGGAGCCCAGCTTCCACGGCCAGCCTCAGACCATGGTGGACCTCATAAACGCCACCCTGCGCGAAGAAATGCGGCGCAATCCGAACATCCTGACCTTCGGCGAAGATGTGGCGGATTGCAGCCGCGAGCCGAACCTTGCCGAGGTGAAAGGCAAGGGTGGCGTTTTCAAAGTGACTGCCGGCCTGCAGCGCGAGTTCGGTGCGCAGCGCAGCTTTAACACCCCCATTGCGGAGGCCGCCATCGTGGGCCGGGCCATCGGGATGGCGGTGCGGGGACTGAAGCCGGTCGCCGAAATCCAGTTCTTCGATTACATCTGGCCGGCGATGATGCAGATCCGTGACGAGCTGGCCACGGTGCGCTGGCGGTCGAATGGGGAATTCGCCTGCCCCGCGGTGATCCGCGTGCCCATCGGCGGCTATCTCAACGGCGGCGCCATTTATCACAGCCAGTGCGGCGAAGTGGAGTTCACCCACATCCCCGGCCTGCGCGTGATTTTTCCCTCCAATGCCCTGGATGCCTGCGGGCTGATGCGCACCGCGCTACGCTCTGACGACCCGGTGCTGTTCCTGGAGCACAAGCGGCTCTACCGCGAGCCCTACAACCGCTCGCCGCATCCCGGGGAAGATTACACCATCCCCTTCGGCCGCGCCAGGATCGTGAAGCCGGGGCAGAATCTCACCGTGATTACCTACGGCGCGCTGGTGCAGAAGGCGCTGGTGGCCGCCACCCAGGTGGAGCGGCGCATGTCCCACGCCAGTATCGAGATCCTGGATCTGCGCAGCCTCGCGCCTTACGATTGGGCCGCTATCGAAGCGTCGGTGGGGAAGACCAGCCGCGTGATTGTGGCCCACGAAGATTGCGTGTCCTGGGGCTACGGGGCCGAAATCGCCGCGCGCATCGCCGATGAATTGTTTCACCGCCTGGATGCGCCGGTGCGCCGCGTGGGCGCGCTCGACACCTGGGTGGGCTACCATCCGCAGCTTGAGGCCGCCATCCTGCCGCAGACCGAGACCCTGGCGGCGGAGATGGAACGGCTGCTGGTATACTGAAGGTTTCGACGCCCGTAGGGTCAAGTCAACATTGTAAGGAGTTTCATGATCTCAGCAACACAATTGCGTCCCGGCATGATCGTCAAGTTCAACAACGAACTGTATTCGGTCTTTTCCATGACGCATCGCACGCCCGG
>CAZARO010000915.1:0-3150 GCA_964487165.1 uncultured Solibacteraceae bacterium
CCCAGTTGAGTACCGTGGGCATTTCGGCCAGCCTCAACTCAGGCGGCGAATTGGCTTTCGATTCGTCGAACGCCTTTAGCATTTCAATCACCAACCCAGGACTGGCAGCCGGGGGAGAAAGCGGTAACAATACGTCGCTCAACAGCCAGTCGCTTACCGTTGCTGCAGCGGGCACGTTCAACGTCACCGAGGGCAGCACGACGGCGAATATCAGCCTGGGCACTCCTGCGAGCGACGCTGCAGCGGTCACCGCGATCAACGCCCAACTGCAAGCAGCCGGAATCACGGATCTCCAGGCAGTCGATACCAGCGCCGGGGGTGGTGTTCTCAGCTTGCAGGGCGCCAGCACGTTCACGGTTGCGGGAGCGACCGGCGGCGTTACCGCCGGCGGTTACACTGCTGCCACAACTGGAAGCGTCGCCGGCCCGACGGCCGCCATCAATGCCGTCACCGCCGCGGTGCAAATCCTCGGCCAGGTGCAAGGCGCTGTTGGCGCGGGCGAAAATGACCTCAACTACGCCATCGGTCTGGCCAACTCCCAGATCACCAACTTCTCGGCCACGGAGTCCAGCATCCGCGACGCGGATGTGGCGACGGAAGCCGCCAACCTGACCAAAGCCCAGGTTTTGGAGCAAGCTTCGGTGGCTGCTATGGCGCAAGCCAATTCTGCGCCGCAGGCGATTCTCACACTACTGAAGAACACGTAACCTGGCTAGGTCGGAAGTAAGCTGAATCGGTGATTCCGCGGAGGTCTCAAGTCCGGCGGGCTCTTGCCAAGGGCCAACCGCGCACTCCCGACCGTTGCCGACCCGGCCAGGGCGTCCTGACCGCCGGCTTCAAGCACCTCGGGGACGAAGCCGCCAGCGGCGAAAGCTAGATCTCCGATGACCAGACCCAGGTGAACACCATCCAGGCCAAACTGTTGGCGCAACTGTTTGCCGCGGACGCGGCCATTGCGGTACTGCCGGAACAGAGTCCGTATTGCGCCAACCTGTTCCAAACGAGAATGCCAACACCCCGGCATCCGCGAAATTGCCTCCTGCCTCAAAGAACCGCTCGATCAGACAGAAATTCTGCTCCGCACCGGCCCCGCCTCGCAAGCCGACGAATTCCGCCCCATCACTTCCTTGCAGCGAGCCGCGTGCATCGCACGGTGCCACATGTCCCGATAAGATGGGCGAGCAGGGCGAGTGTGGGTAGCGTTGCGAGCGAGCGGTCAGCGATGGCGGAAGCCCACCCTTGAAGCCTGCGGCACCTCCGTCAAAGCTCTGACGTCGTCACTGCGTTGACGTGGTTTTCCTCCCTCAACCCTCTGCTTTCGCTTACCCCGACTCTGGCACGCCAGTTGCAACCCTTCGTTTGCCGTGATCGACAGCCTTACCGATAGCCTCGAGCAGTATATGAACATGGTCAGCTTGCGGCAAAAGCTGGTCGCGTCCAATATCGCCAATGCCGATACCCCCGGTTACAAGACCCAGGACCTGGACTTTCAGGCCAGCTTCCGCTCCGCCCTCGACGGCGGCTCGCCGGAGGCCGTGCAGGTTCCCGGCTTGAAGACCAAGAACGACGGCAACAATGTAGACCTCGACCGCGAAGCCCGGCTTCTGGCGGAGAATGCCCTGCGCTTCAGCGTGGCCTCCAACCTCATGCATTCCGCCATCGGCCAGGTGAAGGAAGCTATCTCAGGAGGCGTGAAATGAGCCTGTTCTCAGCTCTCACGGTGAGCGCCACGGGCATGGAGGCGCAGCGCACGCGCGCCGCCCTGCTGGTGGAGAACATCGCCAATTCGGAAACTACGCGCACTCCCGAAGGCGGTCCCTATCGCCGCAAGGACGCCATCTTCACCACCCAGGATGTAGGCTCGGCCTTCGGCACCGAAATGGACGCCCAACTGGCCGGCTCGACACTTTCCGGTGTCAGCGTCGCCGGTATCCAGGTGGATAACAGCGCGCCGGAGAAGCGCTACCTGCCCGGCCATCCGGACGCGGACGCCAACGGTTACGTTTCCATCCCGCGGATCAATCCGGCGGAAGACATGGTCGACCTGGTCTCGGCCAATCGCAGCTACCAGGCGAATGTGTCCGCCATGTCGGCGGTGAAAGACATGATTCAGAAATCCATCGACCTGCTGCGATAGGAGAAATCAGTGACTCCGATAACCCACATCAATCCCCTCACTCTCCCGCAAGTGACGCCGCCGGCGGCATTGTCCGCGGGGCAGCCGGGCGCGTTCCAGACGGTGCTTACCGGCGCTATCAGTCAGGTGGAATCGTTGAACAACAGCGCATCGGAATCGGTGCAAAAATTCCTCCGCGGAGATAACGAAGACCTGCACACCACCATTCTGGCCACGCAGAAAGCGGAACTGGCCTTTCAACTGGGCTTGCAGGTGCGCAACAAGGTGGTAGACGCGTATCAGGAAATCATGAAAATGCAGATGTAGTGCGTTTGCCCTCTTCTCATGGATCAACTCCGCAAACTAATCTCGGGCCTCTCGCTCATCCAACGGATCTCCATCGTCGCGGTGGCAGCGCTGGTGGTGGCCGGACTGCTCATGTTCTCGCACCTGCGGCACGAGAACGATTTCCGGCCGTTGTACACCTCCATGGCGCCGGAAGACGCCGCCACGGTGGTGCAGAAACTCAAGGAATCGGCGGTGGAATATCATCTCGCCGACAACGGCGGCACGGTGCTGGTGCCTTCCGAAAAGCTGGCGGAATCGCGGCTGGCGCTGGCCGCGGCGGGCCTTCCCAAGTCCGGCCGCATCGGCTTCGAGCTGTTCGACAAGAACAATTTCGGCGCCACCGAGTTCGTGGAGCACATCAATTATAAGCGTGCGCTGGAAGGCGAGCTGGAACGGTCTGTGATGAGCCTCGCCGAAGTGGAGCTGGCGCGCGTTCACCTCACGCTTCCCAAAGAATCGGTCTTCCTGGATCAGCAGGAGCCGGCCAAAGCCAGTGTGATGGTAAAACTGCGTCCGGGCGCCGGGATCTCGCCGCAGAACATTACCGCCGTCACCAATCTGGTGGCCAGCGCCGTGGAAGGGCTCGCGCCGGAGGCCGTTTCCCTGGTCGACATGGACGGCAACCTGTTGAGCAAGCCGCACCGCGCCGCCGCCGCCGACGGTTCCGAAATCACGGCCGAATCGCT